>DQVB01000560.1 GCA_015661985.1 Planctomycetota bacterium
CCGAGCCGCTGGCGGGCGGGCCGGTCGCCGGGCTCCGGCAGCCATCCCGGCTGACACAAGTCGGTCAGGAAGAAGACCTCCCGCCGCGTGAGCTTCGGATACCGGCTCCCCGCCTGCTGCAAAATCTCCAGAACCCTGGCCAACGTGTTCGCCAGATCGGCCCCCGTGTGGGACAACCTCAACGACTCGATCTCCGCGGCAAACTCCCGGGCCGCAAACACCGGCCCCGGCACGACCACCTGCGGCGGCTCGGCCATCATCACCAGGGAAAACCCATCACCCTGGGCGCTGGCCTCCACGATCTGGGCCGCTACCTCCCGGGCACGGTCAAATCGGCTCTTGTCCGTCGGCCGGTAGGCCATGGAAAAGGAGCCGTCGATCACCAGCACACGGTGCGTCCGTTCGCCCGGCACCAGGGCCAGCCCGGGGCGCTCCAGGAACGGCTCGGCCACGGCGGCCACCACCAGGGCCACCACGAGCATCCGCACCAGCAGCAGCAACCACTGCTCCAGTCGCATCCGCCGGCGACTGGCCCGCAACGCCGCCAGCAGAAACTCGACGGCCGCCCATTCCATCTCCCGATAGCGCCGCCGGCTCAACAGATGGATCACCAGCGGCAACCCGGCGGCCACCAGCCACCACAGGATCCCCGGACTGGTAACGTCAAAGGCAACAACGATCCAAACCACCGGTTTCATCACCACAGGATCGCCCACGACAGACCACGCCGACGCACCCGCGCCGATTCAGCGCCGCACCGGCCTGGACGAACGTGACGCCAGGTAAGCAGAAAGGGGAACGTCGAATCTCTGGTCGGTTCGCATCTGCACATAGTCGATCTGCTCCGCCCGGCAACGCCGCTGCAGGTACCGCAAAAAACCCTCGAACTGGCGAAGATACGCCTTGCGCAGCCCCCGGGGCTCCACCAACACCTGGGGCAGCTCCTCGAGGCCCTTGAACAGGGTCAACTGCTCGAAAGGAAAATCCAACTCGGCCGGATCGAGGATCTGCATCAGCACCACTTCGTGCCGGCGGTGGCGGAAGTGCTTCAGGCCGGCCATCATCGTGTCCACATCGTCGAACAAGTCGCTCAAGACGATCACCAGGCCTCGTTTCCGGAAGCGTTCGGCCAGGTCGTGGAAGATCGGCCCCGTGGCCGTCTTCCGCTCGGGCACCGACCGGTCCATCACGTGCAACAGCTGCTCCAGGTGCGACGGGTTGCTGCTGGGACGGACCAACGATCGGATCTGGCTGTCGAAGGTGACCAACCCGGCGCTGTCCTGCTGGCCGAGGATCAAATAGGCCAGGGCGGCAGCCACGCACTGGGCGTATTCCAGCTTGGACAGCGGCGCACCGGAGCTGCGGTACCGCATGCTCTCGCTGGTGTCCAGCAACAGGTGGCACACCAAGTTCGTCTCTTCCTCGTACTGCTTCAAATACAACTTGTCCGTCCGCCCGAAGACCTTCCAGTCCAGGTAGCGCAGGTCGTCCCCCGGCGCGTACTCCCGGTGCTCGGCGAACTCGATAGAAAACCCGTGGAAGGGGCTGCGGTGCACGCCCGAGACATAGCCTTCCACGATCAGCCGGGCACGCAGACGGAGGCCTTTAATCCTGGCCAGGATCTGCGGATCTAAATACCTTCGCCAATTCTCCACGGATCTCCGGCCCATCCTCGTCGACGAAGGCAACCAACCGGTCCACGACGTCGTCCGGCTTGATCCCCTCCGCCTCGGCGTTGAAATTGGTCAAGATTCGATGCCGCAACACCGGGTGGGCCACTGCCCGGATGTCCTCAGTGGCGGCGTAATAGCGCCCATAGAGCACCGCCCGCGCCTTGGCCCCCAACACCAGGTATTGGCTGGCCCGGGGCCCTGCTCCCCAACTGACGTACTCGCGCACGAAATCCGGCGCCCCCGATGCCTTGGGCCGGCTCAACCGGACCAGACGCAGCGCGTACCGGGCCACATGCTCGGCCACAGGCACCCGCCGCACGATCCGCTGCAGCTCCACGATCTGCTCGCCGGAAAGCGTGGGGGATACCGTGGCCACAACGTCCGCCGTCGTACGTTTGATGATCTCCAGCTCCTCCGCCTCATCCGGATAGTCCACGAACGTGTTGAACATGAAACGATCCAGCTGGGCCTCCGGCAGCGGATACGTCCCCTCCTGCTCGATCGGATTCTGCGTGGCCAGCACGAAGAACGGTTCGCTGAGCGGATACTTCTTCCCGGCCACCGTCACCTGGTGCTCCTGCATCGCCTCCAACAGCGCCGCTTGCGTCTTGGGCGGCGTGCGGTTGATCTCGTCGGCCAACACCACGTTGGCAAAGACGGGCCCGCGCACAAACCGCAACTCCCGCACCCCCGTGCCCTTGTCCTCCTGGATGAACTCGGTGCCCGTGATGTCCGAGGGCATCAGGTCCGGGGTGAATTGGATGCGACTGAACTCCAAGGAAAGCGAATCGGCCAACGTGCGGATCATGAGCGTCTTGGCCAGACCGGGAACACCCACCAACAAACAGTGCCCGCGGGCGAACATGGCCACCAACAGCTCCTCGATCACCTGCTCCTGGCCCACAATCACGCGGGCCAACTGCTCGGTGATCGCCCGGTACGCCTCGTTCAGCCGCTGTACGGCCCGAACGTCGTCTTCGGCTAAGGTCGATGGTTCCATCGGCTCTTCCGTCCTGCTCTCTTCTCTACCTCGACATCTACCGCCCACATCCATGGCCCGCCGACGTTCCACCGCCAGCTCACCGTCCCCGCGCCACCCGCTCCGCGTCGTCCGGTCCCTGGACAGACCGAGGCCCCAAGGCGATCAGCTCCCGGTCGGTGGCCATCACCAGCAACCCGCCGGCCACGAAGAGATTGCCGCCAGCCAACCCCCGCGGGGCTAGCGAAATCTCCTTGCGCTGCTGCCCCGTGCGCTTGTCGAATACGTATATTCTCTCCCGGGTAGGCCACCAGACGCAATCCCCTGCGATGATCCCCCGGCCATACCCCACACGCGCGCCGCTGTCGGGCACCATGCGCACCACCCGGCCAGCCTCTTGGCCGCGCAGGCCGATCCAATACAACCGCCATCCGCTGGCTATCAACCGGTCCCCGGCCACGCCCAGCAAGTGGACCACGTCCTCCAACCCCGGATCCGTCTGCCACAGGATCTGGCCCGTGGCCGCGTCCAGGGCGAAGATCCGCGGGCTGTCCGCCGGAGCCACCAGCAACCTCCCCCTGTCGTACAGACACGGGTTCAGGTCCCGGCACCAATGGGGGGCAAGGTTCAACAGGTTGCCCTCACGCACCCGGGGATACAAGGTGGCCCATTTCAGCCGCCCGTCCCGGGCCGACAAGGCCGCCACGACCCCGAGGTTCGTATTCACGAAGAGCGTGTCCCGGTGCAGCGTCAGCAGCGTATGGGTCGTCTCGCTCAACAACCCGCGGGCTGGCGTCTCGCCGGCAGAGACGAACCGCCGCCACCGCTCGCGCCCCGTGGCCGCGTCCAGGCAGACCACGTAAATCTGGGGCTGAATCTCGCTCCTTCGCATCACCACGTACGCCCCGATGCCGTCGGTCACCGGAGACCCGTCGAAGGCCAAATCGATCTGGTCGGGCTGCGCCTGCCAAACCAACCGCCCCTCGGCCTCCAGATCCAGACACACCAAATAGCCCGCGTCAGCCCGCGACGGGCGCTGGCGAGACCGGCCCGTCGAAGGACCCCCCATCCGCGCGTAAAGCCGCCCTTCGTGGACCGTTGCCGTGAACCGCGGTATGCCCAAGCGATCGGTTCGCAGAAACCGCCACGCGCGAGGATCGAGCCCGTAGGGGTGGCGAAAGATCACCGACCCGCCCTGGCCCCAAGGCGGCCTGCCCGACCGGGCGTCGAAGGCCAACACCTCCATCGCCCCAGCCACCAGGATCAATGGGCCGCTGACCACCGGATGATAGCTGAGCGGCGCCTCGGGTCGCTCGGCCACGCGCGCAACCGGGCGACCGGAATCCCAGACCGACATGCTGGCCGGAAAGGTCGGCCGGAGAGGCACCCGCCAAGCCACCACAGCCGGATCAGCTGGCTCCGGGGCCGTGGCGTTTCGCTCCGGCGAACCGGCAAAGGTGGGCCAGCCGGACGCCGGCCCCGGCGCGGGCCACCCGGCACCTTCGGCCAACAGCTCCCCCAGGGCCTCGGCGTAGCGGACCTCACGCCCACCCAACCATCCGCGCGAGTCGGGATGTAACTGTTCGAAACGAGCCAATTCGCTGCGCGCCCGTTGCAGCGAGCCTTCCAGGATGGAGGCCAGCACCAACCGGGCACGCACGGCCGCCAAATCGAAATCCGTCTCCGGGACGCTCAGCCATGTGTCCGGCACCCCCGCCGGAGCCCGGGCCGGAATCATTCGCTCCCAACAGTGCCGCGCAGTCGGATAGTCCGCCGACTCCAGGGCCATTTCGCCCAGCACCCAAAGTGCGTCGTCGGCCCAACGAGTGGCGAAAGCCTCCTCGACCACCTTGCCCAATAACACCGAGTCCCGACGGGCGACCCCCTCCTCATACCAGGCCCGAGCTGCCGCGTCCGCCTGGCTCCGGTAGCGGGCCAAACCCTCCGGGGGCAAAAGCGAAAGCCGTAACTGGCAAAGCTCGCGCACCGTGATGTACCGCGAACTGCTCACCTGGATCAACTTCTCCCCGGACTCCTCCATCACTCGCCGTAGCGTCTGAATGGCCTCGTCCCACGAGCCGTCGGCCACGTATTGATCAACCCGCTTCAGGTACGTGCGCACCGTGGGCTCCGCCCGGTCCAACGTGATGTCGGCACCAAGTGCGAATTCAGCCGCCGACACCCCAGAGACAAACGGCTGGGGCCGGGCCGGACAGACCGCCCATACCACGGCCGATCCAGCCGCCACCGCCGAAATGAACAAACGCCGAAAACCCAGTGCCACTTCCTCCTGCCGCGTCGAGACGAAATCGCGCCGATCCCCCGGGAACGCTGAGCGCCAGCCCAGCCCACCAGGCGTCACACCAGCGGTGCGCGCACCGTCCCCGGGGTGCGGGACGACGTTGTGACGAAAGCCGATCGGGCCCGCCCCATAGAACCATCATCCCAGACCAAGGCGACCTTGTCGACGGTCGGCGACTGAGCGGCACGGACCACCGGTCCCATCCACCCCCGCTGTTAGCGATCGGGTTTCGCTGAACGGGTAGCCGCGTTCGAGCGCGCCGACCGCCTCGGGGGGACTCGCGGAGAGGTCAACACGCCGTCTGGCCGTGTCAAAATGGCAGAGTCCAGCTCGGTTGGCCCCGGCCAGGCACACTCGGGATTCCAAGCAGATAGCACAACTCTTTGTGCAGAAACAAGTTGTGGCTGACCACTCGGATCCGGGACCGTCCGGCACGAGCTTTGCAGCCGAGACGTCCTCCAGATGGTGGGGGCCACGGCGTGGACTATGTTCGACCAAGGCGATCCCACCGGAAGGTGGAGGAAACTGCACCCAGAGAAGTGATATACTAGACTAGTGCAGCACGAATCATCGATTGGCTGGTACCGGGGAGCTTCAGCAAGGAGGAAGCCGGCGGTCACTGGCCCCCAATCCGGGTATGGTGCTGCACTAAGGTTAGGGCTCGCGTCCGCACGGGATCGGACGACGCGGCCTCCAGGCCGTAACACATGTGTTCGTCAAGCTCCGTCGGGATGGCCGGCCCGGATTGTCCACGAAGTGCCAGGGGTGTCAATCGTGGTCCAGGCGTCTCGCCTGTCCAGATGGCCCTGGCGCACCGTAAGGTTGGGAACAGTCGGGGCCACACAGGCCGTTCCACGATCGGCTTGAGACAAGAGAGGGCGAATCCAGTTCGCAGAACGAGGAGACATCGGGAAAGGAGCAGATAATGGCTGAGGGTGAGAAGATTATCGGCATCGACCTGGGGACCACTAACTCGGTCGTGGCCGTGATGGAAGGCAAAGACGCTAAAGTGATCCCCAATGCGGAAGGGAACCGCCTTACGCCCAGCGTGGTGGCCTTCACGGATGACGGAGAGATATTGGTAGGGGAACCGGCCAAGCGCCAAGCGGTGACGAATCCGAAACGCACGGTCTATTCGATCAAACGGTTCATGGGCCGCCGGCACAGCGAGGTGACCACCGAGGAGAAGATGGTCCCCTACGAAGTGGTCGGCGGTGCGGATGAATACGTGAAGGTCCGGGTGAACAACCGTGACTACACGCCGCCGGAGATCTCGGCCAAGGTGCTGATGAAGCTCAAAGAGGCGGCCGAGGCGTATTTGGGGCACAAGGTGCGCAAAGCGGTGATCACCGTGCCGGCCTATTTCAACGACGCCCAGCGCCAGGCGACCAAGGACGCCGGCCAGATCGCCGGGTTGGAGGTGGCGCGGATCATCAACGAGCCCACGGCGGCGTCGCTGGCCTACGGGCTGGATAAGAAAGCGGCTGAAAAGATCGCCGTGTTCGACTTCGGCGGCGGTACCTTCGATATCTCCATCCTCGAGGTGGCCGAAGGGGTGTTCCGCGTCATCGCCACCAACGGCGACACCCACCTGGGCGGTGACGACATCGACGAGCTGCTGATCAACTATGTGGCCGACGAGTTTCAGCGCGAGCAAGGCATCGATCTGCGCAAGGACACGATGGCCTTGCAGCGGCTCCAGGAGGCTTGTGAAAAGGCCAAGAAGGAACTCAGCTCCGCCCAACAGACCGACATCAACCTGCCGTTCATCACGGCGGATGCCACGGGCCCAAAGCATCTGCAGATGCGGATCACCCGGGCCAAGTTCGAGCAGCTGATCGATCCGCTGCTGGATCGGCTCCGGGGGCCGGTCCAGCAGGCTATGACCGATGCCAAGATGTCGCCCAGTGACATCGACGAGGTGGTGCTGGTAGGCGGTTCGACGCGCATCCCCAAGGTGCAGGAGTTGGTCAAGTCGATCTTCGGCAAGGACCCGCACAAGGGTGTCAACCCGGACGAGGTGGTGGCCGTGGGGGCGGCCATCCAGGGTGGTGTGCTGGCCGGTGAAGTCCAGGATGTGCTCCTGCTGGACGTCACCCCGCTGTCGCTCGGTATCGAGACGCTGGGTGGCATCATGACGAAGCTGGTGGAGCGCAACACGACCATCCCCACGGAGAAGAAACAGATCTTCAGTACGGCCGAGGACAACCAGGTGGCGGTGACAATCAAGGTCTACCAGGGCGAACGGGAGATGGCCGCGCATAACCGGCTGCTGGGCCAGTTCAACCTGGAGGGGATCCCGCCGGCTCCCCGTGGCGTGCCGCAGATCGAAGTGACCTTCGATATCGACGCCAACGGGATCCTCAACGTCTCCGCCCGAGACCTGGGTACGGGCAAAGAACAGAAGGTGCGGATCGAACAGTCGGCCGGCCTGTCCGAAGAGGATATCGAACGGATGCGCAAGGAAGCTGACGCCCATGCCGAAGAGGACCGCCGCCAGCGACAATTGGCCGAGCTGCGCAACCAGGCTGACATGATGTGCTGGCAGCTGGAAAAACTGATGAAGGAACACGACAGTAAGCTCAGCGAGGCCGACAAGCAGGCCATCCGCAGTTCGATGGACAAAGTGAAGGAGGCGGCCAAGGGGGACGACGCCGAAGCGATCAAGTCCGCCCTCAACGAATTGGAACAAGCTTCACATGCCCTCAGCAAACGGCTCTACGAAGCGGCCGGCGCCCAGGCGGCGGCCAGCGGAACGGCCGGTGGGAGCCAGACGGACGGGGGCGGTGGTGACGGCGGCAGTGGCGACGACGACACCATCGACGCGGAATTCGAGGTGAAGGACTCCTGAGCCTGCACGACGGCCA
Organism: Planctomycetota bacterium; assembly: GCA_015661985.1. Classification (GTDB taxonomy): domain Bacteria; phylum Planctomycetota; class Planctomycetia; order Pirellulales; family Thermoguttaceae; genus SZUA-1497. The sequence continues at coordinate 7,822 of DQVB01000560.1, forward strand.
CCCCCGTAGGCCCGCGTTGAGGGGGCCGACCCGGCCGCCGCTTTCCCGCGTTCCCGAACTCCTGCTGGGGAACGCGACTGCAGCGAAGCTCCCCCTTCGCCTCGGCCGGTCGCCGGCGTCGGGGCCACGGGGAGGCCAGACTCCTTTGCTCTGGTTCCCCGGCCCCCGTTACCCCTACGGTGCAGAAAGGAAACGTAGGATGGGCATTCTCGCCCGTCAATGACGCGCTCGATCGGCGAGCCCGGCTCGCGCGGCAAACTCACATTCGATGACGATGACACCGACGATGCCCCGGCTGTTACGCGTTTTGTCCCACGTATGACGGACAGCAGTGCCCATCCTGCCGTTCCGGTTTGCGACGCTGGGGGTTACTCGCATTCCCGAGGTTCCGCCTGGGAATGGGTGGAGAAGGGTTCCCTTCAGCCGCAGGGCGGACGTCCGGACCCACGGAATGCGCTTTTCGTACCATCGCGGCGCAAAGGCAGCTCTTGCGAAGCACCGCTTCGCCCAGCGGTGTGCCCTAGCCACAGCTTGGGCACGAGACGACCGGAGGAATGCAGGAGGAGTGAACCATGAGCTTCCGTTTGGATAAGCTGACAATCAAGGCCCAAGAGGCACTGGCCCGGGCCCAATCGTTGGCTGCGGATAAGGGCCATCCGGAAATCGACCCGCTCCATCTGTTGGCCGCCCTGATGGGGGAAGCCGATGGTGTGATCGCTCCCATTCTGGAGCGCATCGGGGCGAACCGCGCACAGCTGAGCCGGATGATCGAAGCCGAGCTGGGGCACCTGCCTCGGGTTTCGGGCGGCGCCCCGCCTCAGGTGTCCGCAGCGCTGGGCAAAGTGCTGGATGCCGCCCAGCGCGAAGCGGACTCGATGAAAGATGAGTACGTCTCCACCGAACACTTGCTCCTGGCCTTGACCAAGATCGATTCGAAAGCCCAGCGCGTGCTCAAGCTGAACGCCATCGGTGAGGCCGAGGTGCTGCAGGCGCTACGGGCGATCCGGGGCAGCGCTCGCGTGACGGACCAGGATCCGGAGTCGAAATTCCAGGCCTTGGAGCGATATGGCATCGACCTGGTCGAACGGGCCCGCCGCGGCAAACTCGATCCCGTCATCGGTCGTGACCAGGAGATCCGCCGAGTGATCCAAGTGCTTTCACGGCGCACGAAGAACAACCCGGTCTTGATCGGCGAACCCGGCGTGGGCAAAACGGCCATCGTGGAAGGACTGGCCCTCAGGATCGTCGACGGCGATGTGCCCCAGAGCCTGAAGGACAAGCGAGTCGTGGCCCTCGACATGGGAGCCCTGGTGGCCGGCACGCGTTACCGCGGCGACTTCGAAGAGCGGCTCAAGGCCGTGTTGCGCGAAATCGAAGACGCCGGGGGACAGATCATCCTCTTCATCGACGAGTTGCACACGGTGGTCGGCGCCGGCCGAGCGGAAGGGGGAAGCGACGCAGCCAACCTGCTCAAACCGGCCTTGGCCCGGGGCGACTTGCGCTGTATCGGCGCCACCACGCTGGACGAATACCGCCAACACATCGAAAAGGATGCGGCGCTGGAACGCCGCTTCCAGCCCGTCTACGTGGGCGAACCCTCGGTGGAGGACACCATCGCCATCCTCCGCGGGTTGAAGCCCCGCTACGAGGCCCACCACAAGGGTGTGAAGATCAAAGACTCCGCCCTGGTGGCCGCCGCCAACCTGTCCCATCGCTATATCACCGACCGGTTCCTGCCCGACAAAGCCATCGACCTGGTGGACGAAGCGGCCAGCCGGCTGGCCATGGAACTGGAAAGCGTCCCCACCGAGATCGACGAAGTCCAGCGGCGGCTGGTCCAATTGGAACTGGCCGCCCGCCAACTGGCCGACGAAACCGAACCCCATGCCAAACAACGTCTGGCTGAAATCGAACAGGAAATGGCCCAGCTGCGCGAGAAGCTGGCCAAACTGCGCCAGCAATGGGAGAAGGAAAAGAGCGGCCTGGGCGACGTGCATCAGATCCGCGGCCAGTTGGCTGACGTGGATCTGGCCTTCAACCGCCTGGAGGCCGAGATCAAACAAAAACAGTCCGCGGGCATCCTGGTGGGCGAAGAAGAATTCCAAAAGCTTTACGAACTCGACCTCCAACGCAAACGACTAGCTGAAGAACTCGAAAAGATCGACCTGACCCAGTCAGGCGAAGGGACCAACGGCACGCGCCGGCTGCTGCGCAAAGAAGTGGGCCCGGAAGAAATCGCCGAAGTCGTCAGCGCCTGGACCGGTATCCCCGTCTCGCGGATGATGGAAACCGAACGGGCCAAACTCCTGGTGCTGGAAGAGCGCATCCACCAGCGCGTGGTGGGCCAAGAGGAAGCGGTCACTGCAGTGGCCAACGCCGTGCGCCGTAGCCGCGCCGGCCTCCAGGACCCGAAGCGGCCCATCGGTTCGTTCATCTTCCTGGGGCCCACCGGCGTAGGCAAAACGGAACTCTGTAAAGCCCTGGCCGAAGTCATGTTCGACGACGAAAACGCCATGATCCGGCTCGACATGAGCGAATTCATGGAACGTCATACCGTCAGCCGCTTGATCGGCGCGCCGCCGGGCTACGTGGGCTACGAAGAAGGCGGCAGGCTCACCGAAGCCGTGCGCCGACGGCCTTATGCGGTCATCCTCCTGGACGAAATCGAAAAAGCCCATCGCGATGTGTTCAACATCCTGCTGCAAGTGCTCGACGACGGCCGACTGACGGACAATCAGGGCCATACGGTCGATTTCACCAATACGATCATCGTCATGACCTCCAACATCGGCAGCCAGCTGATCCAGGAGATCACCCGCGAAGGGGGAAGCGAAGAGGAGATCCGCCAGGCGGTCACCCAAGCCCTCCATGCCCGCTTCCTGCCCGAATTCCTGAACCGCATCGACGAGGTGATCATCTTCCATCCGCTCAGCCCCGAACAGATCCGTAAGATAGTCCAGCTGCAGGTTGCCCGGCTCAGGCAACAACTGGAGGAAAAGCAGATCACCTTGGACGTAACCGACGCGGCCATCGACGCGATAGCCGAGAAAGGCTACGATCCCACCTTCGGCGCACGGCCCCTGAAGCGGGTCATCCAACAGAGCATCCAGAACCCGCTGGCCATGGAGCTCCTCAAGAAAGAATTCACCCAAGGCAGCCACATCCAGGTGGACTACGCCCACGGCGAGTTTACCTTCGAAAAACTCGAAACCGCTCCGGCAGCGGCCTGCTGATTCCTCCGCGCCGCGTGCAGCCCCTGGATCATGTGGCTCGCGCCGCGTACCCCCTTCCGGCCGGCTGCCAAACTCCAGGGGTCACTTCGCCACCACGTGCCCGCCTCGAAGCCCAAGGGGGTTCCACCACCACCTGATGCCGCGCCGGCCGCAACCCCGCCGGCCCCGAGCGCTGCGCGGTCCGTCCACTTCGGGGGTCCGCCGTCCAGGGCCCCGCACTTCGGGCCTCCAGCGTGCAGCCTCAGCGCCGCCAGTCGGCCGTCGCCGTCGCGCTGTGACACCGGCCGGACCGACGATCACCGTCAGGCAGACCGACGACCGCGCGGTGGCCGTCCCCCGACCGGGCCGCCACCAGCGTAGAGGGATCGAGGTCCTCCCTCAGCCGCGCCGACACCCCACGATCATGCCCCGCGCCGACAAGCCACCCCTGATCACACTTCTCCCCCCGG
>DQVB01000680.1 GCA_015661985.1 Planctomycetota bacterium
ATTTCGAGCCGCGAGCCCGCAGCAACGGACCTCGGGCAGCGGACGACCGCGGAAGGCGTACGCGGGGTGATGTTTTCGGTAGCGTCGGCGGCTCCCACACCGCCGGTGCGCCCCTTGCCACGCTTGCCGTGGCGTGGGAGCCACGGGCCCTGTTGTGCGAGCCGCGCAGGCCCAGCGGCCAGTTCGACGGAATGCTCACCACGGGCCAGGGCGAGGAGCGCAAAAAAACGTTCGCCTAAACACACCGGCCGCCACTCGCACGCACGCCCATCGACTCGTAAGCTGCTCGCCGCTCTGCGCGCGGGCAACCAAATCAGCAGTTCCGCGGCCTCTCTTGAGCTCTTGACCTTGAGAGTGACGTTTCCCGCCTCCGCGCTGCGCACTGCGACGGAGACGCCGCGGGTGTTTGGAAGGGGGAAGTTGACGGGCAAATTGTCCGCGCTCCATACCGCAGCGGGCACATGCGACAGGCAGACGATTTTCGCCATCGGCCCTGCAAAGTGGAGTCGCATCTCGAGCTCATCGCCAACCCGGCGCACTTCTATCGGCCGAGGATAAGTGATTCGGTCCGGGCTCCAACTCGTTGCAGCGTAGATCGCTCGCGCCTGCGATTCTGTCACTGTGGCCGCGACTTTGTCCGGGTGCGCGATGTCACAAGCGAACGCGTACACCGGGCGACTTGCGTCGAACCCGACAGCCCGCGCGTTGAGCCTCACCACTTCGTCGGCGGGAGGCTTGTGGTGGATGAGGTTGAGAATGATTCCGTTGCCCTGACGCGTTACGTAGCTTTCCAGAGGCGTGCTCAGATCGGTCTGCCAGTCGGGTTTGATGCGCACACCTGCGGAGCGAGCATCCTTTAGCTCGTAACAGGCGGTCACGTACGGCAGTTTGCGCACCGCGCGCATTGGGTCGTAAGGCGCTGGCGGTTCGAGGGCCGGCCGACAACCCAAGCCGAACAAATGGTTCACGTACGAGGTTCGCAGGCCGCCGGTCCAATAGAGCGGAATCACGAACGCGCCGGGATCGTTGTCCAGAAAGGAACGGATGCAGGTCATCTGGCCCGCATAGCGACGCCAGTCCGACTCGCGCATTTCCGAGCGCGCCTCGATGAAGTTCACGTCCGCGTAAGGATGGGCTCGACCGTTGAAGAAGACGATCGGCTTTCGTTCCGACGCGCGGGCAATCTCGCAGATGCCCTCATAGAAGCGATACCAGTCGGGGTCCTGTGTCAGAGTGTTGTGCTGCCAGTCAATAAGATTTGTCGTCTTCGAGCCGTCGAGGTAAATGAAATCCACGTTCCAGTCGCGTAGATGTGCTGCGTATTGCGAAAGCAGAAATTGCATGCATCCCGGCTGGGCAATCATCGTGGCATAGTTGGCCGCGACGCCAGGGAACAGGTTGACCAGTTCGCCGGCCTTGTTGCGCGGGCGGAACCATTCGGGATGCTGTTTCAGCACGGCCGCGTTCCACGTGACGCTGTTCATCCATGTATAGATGCCGACCTTGACGCGCGGCGATAGCGCGTGCAACCGTTCGATGATCTGCGGATGCCACCCCTTTGGCACAACTCCGCCAAATGTGCCGACCAGGTCCCGGTCCGTGAGGTATTCGCACCATGTGTTCGCCGCGCCGAGCATCACGAGAATGTAGCCTTCGTCGGTGGCCTCGATAAGCTGGCGAACCTTCCCCACCGCGTTGGGGCTACTGCCGATGCCCATGTAGAGCTTGACCTGCTCTCGCCAGTTGGGCCGTGGCTTGAGGTTTTCGTATGCGTCCGCGACACACTTCAGCGCGGGATAGTGGCGGGTGAGGAAGTCGTGCTGGTCGCCGCGGACAATCATGACATGTTCCGTCACAGACACGGGCTGCCCCGGACGCAGCGGCAGCGTGGCCATGCCTATCTGCCAGCCGTCAGGAGTGTGCCAAAGCGAGTTGGCTGGTTCGAGGAACTTCGAGAACCACGGGAACAAGAAATGGCCGTTGACCGCGTACCGATAATGTGCGAGCGTATATCCGGCGTGGTAGTTGACCAGCATCATACATTTCGAACTCGATCTGTATTCGGTCACACGGCGCGGGACTGCGAGCTTTGGCGCCGGCAAGATGGGGCCGACAAAGCCGGAGCCCACGTAATTGCCGCGGTCGCGAAACTCCCCCGGCATCCCCAGGCGAGAACAGAGCGTGCAATACAGATCGCCCGCGCCACCGGGGTAACGCAGCACTACCTTGCGTTCCAGCCTGTTATTCACGATGCGGTAGGTCTTGACGATCGTTACCTCAGGGGCGAGCCTATTGCGACACGTAAGCTCAAGGGCTTCGCCCGACGGACGGTTCGCCCGGACGACCTGGTCTTCCTCCTCCGTGCTCTGCCATGTCTCTTTGGTATTCTCCCAGTGGTAAGCCGCCATCAAAACGTTCAGACATCGTTCGCGGCGAAAGACATTCCACCCGCCGATCACCGTGCCGGTAGTGCGCTCGATCGCGAACGCCACCGTGTCGTTACCAATGATCCACGCTTTCGCGGTCGTTTGTGGAAAGCGCCACGAGGAAAGTTCCACGGGCGTTCGGAAATCAATGCCGACACGCCTGTCCTTTGGACGGGCGCCGAATTCAAGTCGGAGGCCGTCGAGCGCGAGGTATTCGCCCGGCTGGTCGAATGGCTTGGTGTAGAAACTGACCATCGAGGCGAGGCCCCACTCGCGACAGCTCCCGCGCCAGTTCGACCGGAGCAAATCAAGCCGCACGAGCTGCCACTGGCCGCGCTTGACTCGCACGTGTCGATAGATATGGCCACCGGGGAACGCGAAGTTAACGAAGATGCCGTCGGCCGCATTTTGCTTGATCCAGAACACCAGATAGTTGTCTCGGGAGGAGCACCCAGCGAGGTTGATTCGACGGCGAAGCCGAAGGCCACCGTAATTTCCCATGCCGGCGACACCCTTCGCGACCAGAAACCTTCCGCCTACCTTTGCACCATCGCTCACCAGCGCAAGTTCGGGCGTCTTGCGCCCCGCCTTCGTGGATGCGCTCGCCTCCCACCCGAACGCGCGTGCCGCGCGGATGCTCTCGAATTCGCAGACGTCGCGCGCTGAAGGACCAGCACCAACCGCAGTGACCAAGGCGAGAGTGAATGTAAATGCCAGCGGCAAGATTTTGGCGCCCGCCCTCCGACACGAACGATGACAAGATGTTGGATTTCCCGCGAAAAGAAGCTGCGTATCCAACCACAAATGCAGGACCCTCGCCATATCTCATCTGCTCCCTGATTTTCCAGATGACCGGACAGTTACCCTGCGTTTCACTTAGCCGGCACGGGAAATGTCTCGACGTGGCGAGCGCTTGTCAAGTTCTCTTTTCCCGGACTCGCGGCGCTCACTCGCGGCAGGGCCTCCCTGGAGCCCATTTCATGGACCTACGGCAGCGAGCAACCGCCCCGCCGACCGACTCAGCGCCGAGTGACCTGCTACTCGTACCCGTTCACGGCTGGGTGCGCGACATCCAACATAAAGGAGTATACATCCCCACACTGCGTTGAGTCTATCAGACCGATATGGCCTTTTCAAAGCCGCTTGGGCCACAAATCTGGAAACCTACCGAGCGGCAGGATGGGTCGAGTAGCGGTAGGATGGGTCGAGGCCGGCGTCAGGCGGGCCGATGGCCCACCATAATCCAGCGCGGGGGTCAGATCTAGTTTTTCTTTTCTTGGCGTTGTCCGGGTCACCTTCGGGTGCTCCGCGGCGGCAGACCGCCGAGGCCCAGCGAGTGCGATTTGGACTACGGCTGGCAGCGCGTAGGGTGGGTCGGGACCGACCCCTCGAAGCGCG
>DQVB01000081.1 GCA_015661985.1 Planctomycetota bacterium
CGCGGACCGCGACGAATTGGACCAGCTGGTCGACCGCCTCGACGACCTCCCGCTGGACTGACTCTCCCTCCATGCGCCCCTCTCCGCCCTATTCATTTTCTATTCGGCGCCTTCAATCCGCCATGCGTCGATACCTTCAGGTGTGGCCACCACAAGCGCCGGTTGGCCGCCGATTCTCGCCGCGGCCAATCCGGTCAGGGCTGCACCATAGTGGAACCGGTCGATGAGTTGGCCGGTGGGCGAAAGGACGTGGATTGAGCCGTCCGGACCGGCCAAGATCCACGAGGCGGGTCCATGGGCCAACAGCCGGCCGGCCGTAACCGGCTCGATGGCATGTTCATGCATGCCCGCCGGCAGCGGGTACTCCCACAGCACATCGCCGTGCAGGTTGATGCCCAACGCCACATGGCCGCCTTCATTGGTCGGTGAGAGGGCACACAGCTCCATTGGGTCCTCGCCGTCCAGGTCAGCTGAGACGACCCAGATCGCCGGCCGGCCCGTCACGGTGATTTCGGCAACGGTGTTGCCTGCCCGGTCGATCATCACCAGGTTGCCCAGTTGGTTGGTGCACAGGAGATTCCGCCGGCCGAGCTTGTCCAGCCCCAACACGGCCATGCGGAGCACCTGGGACAGCCTCCGGTTGCGCCACAGTCGCCGGCCCTCCAGCGAAACACCCTGCACGCCCACATCGCCCCAGTAACCCACACAGATCTCGGGCACGCCGTCGTTGTCCAGGTCGCCGGCCTGGACGTCGCCGATGCCCGCATGGGGAAAGCGGTCCACGTCGGGCGGGTAGGCCAGCACGGGCTGAAGGCGATCGTTCAACAGGTGGAGCTGCTTTGCGCCGCTGGCGGAAACCACGAACCACCGCCGGCCGTCAGCCGCCTGAACGGCGCGCAACAGTTGCATCGGTTCGCCCGGTTCGACGGGTAAGGGATGCGTGGCCAACAGCTCTCCGTCGGGGCTCAATTCGGCGACGGCGGATTCCTTCTCCAGGGCCAGGATCCGCTCGGTCCCCTGGGGGCCGTCGACGGCCAGCAGGTTCCCGGGCAGCTCGAGATCACGGCACCGCCACAACAGCTTCATCCGCAGCTTTTCCGGTTCAGTCCGCTGGGCGATCTCCGCCGTGGGCGGCGCCACGGCCAGGGGCCCCCAGTAACTGTCCTGGTCGGCCTTGTCGGCCAGCCACTGGAGGATCCTTTGGCCGTCGGCGTGGAACTGCTCCAAGCTCGGCTGGAAGATGTCTTCGCCGGCCAGGAGCTTCTGGAGCTTCTGGGACAACTCGTTGGCATAACCGGCATGGAACCCCGCCGTCATCTCTTGAACCTTGCCTTCCGAGTCCAGCAGGACGGTGGCGGGGATGCCGGTCACGTAAAACGACTTTCCGGCGAATTGCCGGGGGTCACGGGCGATGGGCAGCTCCACGCCCAGCTCTTTGAACGTCTGCCGCAACTGGTCGTCGCTGACCGAAGCGTCATCCACACTGACGGCCAGCACCGCCACCCGGTCTTTCGAGTCCAGCTGCCGGTACACCTGGTCCAGCACGGGGAGGCTGTCGCGGCAGGGCCCGCACCACGTGGCCCAGAAGTCGAGCACGGCCACCTTCCCGGCCAGCGTAGCCGGGGTGATCTGGTTCCCCTCCAGGTCGACGAAGACAAACTCGGGGGCGGGCCGGCCCAGCAGTCGGAGGTTCGGTGGCAGGAACGCTTCCACAGTCTCCGCCTGCTCGGGCATGACAAACGCAAAGGCGTTGGAATCGATGGGCCCGTTGATCTGAGCGTCAGACAAATCGGCCACTACGGAGAAATCCCGGATCCGCCCTTGGGCCAGCGATTTGTTCAAGGCCGCGGTGGGAAACTCCACGCGACGTAGCACGAAGGACTGTTCGTCGATCCACAACACCGCCCGGCCGTCGGGCCGGGTCAGCTGGATTCGATAGCAACTGGCCGCGCCGATCGCCGCCGACTCGATCCGTTCGACCGCCCGTGCACCGTGCAGAAGCGTCTTGAGCGGATCGTCGGCCACCAGCAGAAGGACTTGCAGCGGCATCAGGCTGTAAACCTGGGTCCACGGCTGGGCGATCGCTTCGACCAGCAGCCGATCGAAGAGGAGCGATCGAAGGGTGATCTCAGCCGGCCCGTCGCGCCGCACCACCTGGTTCGGAAGACTGGCCACGAAAGCCCATAACGCCTCGCCGTCGCAGACCACGATCCCTTGATAGGCCTGCAGGCGCAGCTTGTTGGGCCTCTGGAAGGCCACCAAGTAGTCGGCCTGCTGGTTGAGCTGTCGGCCGTCGATCTGGCCTTGGATCGTGATCCGCCCGTGATCGCCGTAGCTGGCCGCAGCCTTGTAGAGCTGGGCCATCCGCTTCAAGACGTCATGGGCCGAGGGCGCCGAACCGGCGGCAGGCCGGGTGGCACTCGAGGCATTGGGGGACGAAGCCCCGGACTGGGCCGCGGCGGATGGCGATACCCGTCGGCCGGCTGCATCGGCCGAACCCGCTGGCCGACTGGCCGCAGCGCCCGCGGCGTCCCTGTCCCCTGCGGCTCGTTCGGATTGGTCAGCCGGCCGGCTATCGTTGTCGCTCGGCCCGCAGCCCGTCCCGGCCGACAGCGTGGCCACCAACAACAAGACGGCCGCCGCCCACGGCGACAAGCGCCACGACATCGTCCCTCCTTGCGACCCCATGTGATCTCCTCCCAGCTGTGGCACCGATCCATACACGCCGGGACGCACCGCCGAGTGCCGCCTCGACGGCTGTGTCCTGCCAACCCATTATTCGAAATCGGCGCGCAGGGGTAAAGCGCAACCGGTTGACCGTCGCTTGAGACCGCCACTAAGATGGATTCGATGTGGTGGACATCGGCATGGTAGGTTGTGCAGGCCGGAGATTCCTGTGCAGGTGACGTCGGTCTTACGCTATGGCAATGGCTCGGCCGTGCACTTCGATCTGCCCGACGGAGTGCTGGTGGCCCAGTGCGGTTGCCCGACGGCTCGCGCCTTGGAAGAGCCGGGGCGGGCGGTCACCGCTGCACTGCACGAGCCGCTGAACTATCCGCCCTTGGCCGATGCGACCACGCCCGGGGATCGGGTCTGCGTGGCGGTGGATCAGGGGGTCCCCAAGGCCAGTGAGCTGGTCGGCGCGGTGGTCCGGTCCCTGGTCGATGCCGGCGTGCAGGCCGACGGGATCACGGTGCTGCGCACGGGCGAGGACGCCGAGGCCGGGCGGGCGGATCCCAGCCGGTTCCTGGAGCCCCAGGTGGCCGAGCGGATCACGTTGGCCAGCCACGATCCAGCCAAACGGGCCCAGATGGCTTACCTGGCTTCCACCAGGTCTGGTCACCCTATTCTCCTTAACAGGTTCCTGACAGACGCAGATGTGGTGCTTCCGATCGGATGTATTCGGAATGGGAGGGGGGCATGGGACCACGGAATCCACAGCCCGATCTTCCCTACGTTTTCCGACGAGCGGACGGTGGCCAGGTACCGGTTGCCCAGTGCACTGAAGCGATCCGGGCGTCCGAAGAAGGCGGTCGTTCGGGAGGTGGACCAGGTGGGTTGGCTGCTGGGCGTGACCCTCACCGTTCAAGTGGTGCCTGGGCCTGGCGGTGAGGTTCTGCATGTGCTGGCCGGTGAGGTGGAGGCGGTGAAACGGCGCGGGTGCCAGCTGTACCGGGCGGCATGGGGCTCGACGGTGCCGCGGCGAGCCAGCTTGGTGGTGGCCGGGATCGAAGGTGGCCGGGCAAGCCAGACGTGGGACGCCGTGGGTGATGCGTTGGCCGCGGCCAGCCGGTTGGTGGAGGAGGGCGGGGCGATCGCCCTGTGTTGCGAGTTGGCCGCTGAGCCGGGGCCGGCCATCCGGCAGTTGATCCAGATCGAGTCTCGGCCGACGGCCCTCCGGCAAATCCAGAGGTGGCCGCACGAAGACGCATTGGCGGCTGCGCAGCTGGCTCGCGCCCAGGACCGCGCCAGGGTTTACCTGCTCAGTCGCCTCGATCCTTCGCTGGTCGACGAGCTGGAGATCGTTCCCGTTGCCGAGCCGGCCGAAGTGGCCCGCCTGGCCCGTCGCCATCGGTCCTGTATCCTGTTGGCCAACGCACCCTACGCCATGGTGGTGATGGAAGGTGAAAGGTGAGTCGTCCCTGGGCGGTGGGGGATTTCCAGTCCCCCCGTCTCGGAGAGACGGGGCTACATCCGGGCGTCCCTGCGCGGTGGGGGATTTCCAGCTGATGGTCAAATGCTGATGGCCGATTTGTCCCGACAGATTGCCCGTAACTTGGCCGAGGTGCGGGGGCGGATTGCCCAGGCGGCGGCGGCCAGCGGCCGGGCGCCCGAGGCGATCACCCTGGTGGCGGTCACCAAGTATGTGGGACCGCCCCAGATCCGGGCCTTGGTCGAAGCGGGATGTTCACTGCTGGGTGAGAACCGGCCCCAAGCGTTGTGGGAAAAGGCGGCTGCGTTGGACGACCTGCCCATCCAGTGGCACATGATCGGACACTTGCAGCGCAACAAGGTTCGCCGCACGCTGCCGCTGGTGAGCATGGTCCAGTCGGCCGACAGCCAGCGGTTGGTTGAGGCCATCGACCGTGTGGCGGGTGAGTTGGGCCTGGCTATGCCGATCCTGCTGGAGGTGAACGTTTCGGGCGAGCCAGCCAAACATGGCTTTGCCCCTGACGAGGTGGAGCGGGTGTTGGAGCAGGTGGTCCGTTACACGCACGTCGAGGTCCGGGGGCTGATGTGCATGGCCGGGCTGGAAGGCGGGCCGGAGCGAGCCCGACGGGACTTTGCTGCCCTGAGGACGCTACGCGATCGGCTGGAAACGGTCGCCCTGCCGGCTGTGCGGCTCGATGAACTCTCGATGGGCATGAGCGGCGACTACGAAGCTGCCATCGAAGAAGGAGCGACCATCGTGCGGATCGGATCGGCCCTGTTCGAAGGGGTGGCCGGGTGATCCGGATGGAAGAGCATCCCGAAGGGACCATCCTCCCCGTGCGCGCTCGACCCAGGGCTCGCTCGAATCAGCTGCGCAGCGGCGCCGATGGTGTGCTCAAGGTGTGCGTCACTCAGGTGGCCGAAAAGGGTAAAGCGAACGCGGCTATCCAAAGGCTCTTGGCCCAAACGCTTGGGCTGCGCAAGAGCCAATTGGAACTGGTGGCCGGGGCCAGTTCCACGGCCAAACGCTTCCTGGTACGCGGGCTCTCGCCCCCGGAGCTGGGCGAGCGGATTGAACATGCCTTGGCCCAGGGCGACTCGTAGTATCCCGCGCAGGATTGCCGTAGCGGCAATCCGAAGGAAGTGTAAACGACAGGGGCTGATCTACGGGGATACCAGTAGCACGTTCAGGTGCGATGCCATGCGCCCGCTGCGGTAGACGCGCTGCGTTGCCTTCCGGAAGTCGGACTCTTTGGCGTTATAGATGTCAACGAACTTCTGAGGGTTTCGGTCCACCAAGGGAAACCACGTGTTCTGCACCTGGACCATGATGCGGTGGCCCGTGCGGAAGCAGTGGCAGATGTCCTGCAGCGTAAAGCGAACGCGTGTTGGCTTGTTCGGCGTGAACGGCTCCGGGCGCTCGAGGCTGTTGCGGAACTTGCCGCGCATCACATCGCCGCGCACCAGTTGCTGGAAACCGCCCATGCGGACTTTCGCTGGGTTGTCTTCCGGGTCCGGGTAGTCGTCGGGGTACACGTCGATCAGTTTGACGATCCAATCGGAATCGGTACCCGAGGTGGAAACGTACAAGTCGACCTCGATCGGTCCCACGATCGTCACGTCGCTTTCCAGCACATCGGTCTGGTAGACCAGCACGTCCGGCCGGCGGGCCGCGAACCGCTGGTCGGCGACCATGTATTCGGGGGGCATGCCGATATCGATCCAATCGATGAACGGCACCGGCCTGGCCGGATCGCTGACGGACTGGTCGAAAGCTTCGTCCGGAGCGGACGGGCCGGGCGGTTCGAAGGCCAATCGACCCGCCTCGCGCAGAAACAGCGACTTCGGCCGGGCATGGGCCGGCGGCCATTCTTCATACTCTCGCCACCGGTTCGTGCCCGTTTCAAATACCCATGCCTCCGGGTGTGTCCATTGGCCTTTGCCCTTGAGATGAAATTGGAAAAAGGGGAACTCGATCTGCTCGCGATAGAACTCGGCCGTGTTCGAGTTGAATTGGACGTGACCGAGCGATCGGCCCGGGCTGCGCTCCCACTGCCCGTGTCGCCACGGACCCATGACCAGGATATTGACGGCCTTGGGGCTGGATCGCTCGATGGACTTGTACGTCTCCAAGGCGCCGAACAGGTTCTCGGCGTCGAACCAACCGCCCACGGTCATCACGGCCGGCCGGATGTTCTTCAGGTGCGGGCGCAAGTTGCGTGCCTGCCAGAATTCGTCGTAAGTGCCATGCCGCATCGTTTCGTTCCAAAAGGCGATCTTTCCCTTGAAGTACTTGGCGTTGGCATTCGGCAACGGCCCGAGCTGTAGGAAGAACTGGTAGCCGTCCGGCGTCCCATGGTCGAAATCAAACTTGAACTTTTTCGTTGGCCCGGGGCGCGCATGACCGAACCGGGCCATGAAGTTGAACATATGGGTCAGGAAGAAAGCACCGTTGTGATGCCAATCGTCGCCGACGAACCAGTCGGCGATGGGTGCCTGGGGGGAAGCGGCTTTCAGCGCTGGATGGGCATCGATGATCCCGGCCGCCGCGTAGAAGCCGCGATAGGAGATCCCCCAGATGCCGACCTTGCCGTTATGGCCGCGAACATGCTTGGTGAGCCAGTCGATGGTATCCCAGGTGTCGGTGCTTTCGTCGATGTCCTTCGGGCTCTTCTTGACCGGCAAATGGGGCCGCATGTTGACGAACTCCCCTTCCGACATCCAGCGCCCGCGCACATCCTGGTAGGCGAAGATGTAGCCTTCCCTTCCGAACAGCGGCGACGGGCCCAGATCGGATGGGTACTGGTCCACGCCGTAGGGCCGGACGCTGTACGGCGTTCGCATCAGCATGATCGGATAGCGTTGGGATCGGTCCTTGGGCACGTAGACGGCAGTGAAAAGTCGTGTCCCGTCACGCATCGGGATTCGATACTCGTACTTCGTGTAATGGGCCTTTACGTACTCGAGCCCCTGGGTCGCAGCGTGGCGGACGTGGAGAGCGGCAACCAGCGCAGCGAGCACCAGGACGCGTGCGGTTGTGGTGAAGAATCGGAACATGGCCAGGCCTCCCAAAGTTGTTTCGGGATTATCATACTCCCACACGCTGGCGAATGCACAGGAATTCCGGCGCAAAAAACACTACGCCGAGGGAAGGGTGCCGCCAATCGGAGGGGCCGAGCCTGCAGATGGGGCTGCGAACGAATCGCCTCCGGCGGCTGTCACCCGGAAAGGGGTCGAAATGAACCAAGCCCAGCTCGCACCAGATCGCAGCGCCTTCGCTGCGGCCGGTGGGCCTGTAGCTGGGCAGTCAGAGCAAGGGATGCCGAGACACGGCGTGCACACCCCTGTGCGGCCGCTTCTATTGGCTGGCCTCGAGGATCTGCCAGCAGACGAGCAGCATGCGCGGCAGGTGGAAAGGGCCTTTCCAAAGGTTGCCTTTCAGCCGGACGCTCAGGGAGCCGTCGCGGTGCAGGTATCCGAACCATTCGCCGTACTGGCGGTCGGGAAAATGGCGGAACGACCAGTCGTGGACCTGGGCATGCCAGTCGGCGTACTTCGGGTCGCCTGTGAGTCTCCAGGCCAACAGCGTCGCGATGATCGCTTCGCAGTGCGGCCACCAGAATTTCATGTCGTGCCAGTATTCCTGAACTGGCAGCCCCTCGAGGTCGGTGAAGTAGAGGATGCCCCCGTATTGGGCGTCCCAGCCGCGCCGCCACATCCAGTCGAGCATCCGGCAGCCGAGCTGGATCCACTCGCAGTCCCCCCGCCGCTGGCCTTCGCGCATGACGAACCACGCCGCTTCGATCGCGTGTCCCGGGTTCAGCGTCCGCCCCTCGAAGTGGT
This sequence comes from Planctomycetota bacterium, assembly GCA_015661985.1. Lineage (GTDB taxonomy): Bacteria > Planctomycetota > Planctomycetia > Pirellulales > Thermoguttaceae > SZUA-1497. The sequence goes on from DQVB01000081.1 coordinate 7,996, forward strand.
CGTAAATCTCGCCCGCGGGCCCGACCGTCTCCATGACCACTTCGAGCTCCTCTTTGACGAAATGACGCCGAATCTCGTGGATGCTTCGGTCGATCCACTCGTCCGCCTCCTCGAGTCCGATCGAGTCGCGCAGCTGCTGGGCAGTCACGATCGTGATCATGGGAAATCCGATCGCCTTCATCGGCCGCGTATCTGTGAACTTCGGCTCGACGCCCTGCGGGTTCAAGTTGTGGTCGACGAATCGCCGGAAGCAGCGTTCGGCCTTTTCGGCGTACTCGCCCCGCCCCGTCGCCTGAGCCAGCTCGCCATAGGCGATCGCTGCAAAACTTTCTGAAAACGCATACCGCCGTTTGCGTATGGGCCGGCCGTCGCGCGTCACGTGGAACCACATACGCCCGTCGGACGGATCGAAGCAGTAACGGTCGATGAACTCTATCCCTTGCCGGGCCAACTCGAGCCATTCGGTCCGCCGCTCGACGGCGTTGTAGAGTTCGCCGAACAGCCACGTGGCCCGCCCCTGCTGCCAGACGCCCTTGTCGGTGTCGATCACTGTGCCGTCGCGATCGAGGCACGTCATGAACCCGCCGTACTCATGATCCACGCTGTGCCTCGCCCAAAACGGTAGCACGTCCTCCAGAAGCGTTTCGCGGTAGAGGTGGCTCAAGTCATAATGCGTCGGGTATCCATCGTTCCCTCTCATGATCAGGGCCAAGCAACCAATCGGGCGTGAGGCGGACCAGGCGGATTTCGCCCTCGCGACCGTACCGCGCCTGGTGACCACCACGTTTGGCCGCCCACCGAACGTGCTCTTGCGAACCACCGTGCGCGATGCTGCGACACCACGAACGACAAACCCGAATGTTCCAAACGCCAATGACCGAAAGACCGGCTCCGATCCGGCGGTTGCGGCACAGCATCGGGTGGCGCCCCCGTACGTTTGGGAGATTTGAGCTTCGGTTTTCGTGCCTGGTGCAGCGTCAGCCACGGCTGGAAGCAGGCGTATTGTGACCTGCGCCTGGGCAGCGGGCAAGCATCGCCCCACGCCCTTGATGGCGAAGTCCCCAGGCGGATACATTCGGGATTCATCGCGCCGGTACCCGGCGGCCGGCGATACAGCCTTGGTGTTCTACACGGTCCCGTTGGCGGAGTGGTTTCCGGGATGGCGATCTCAGCGTCCGCAGGTCGCCGAGCCGGTGATTCGGTGGATCGCCGAGCAAGGGGCCGGGCACGGCGGGCGCTGTACGAACAGTTTAGCCGAATCGCCGATGGCAACTCGATCGTTTGTCAAAGCTCGTGCGGGAGCTCGATATGCTGGTCAGCATTTTCAACGACGTCATCGGTCCGGTCATGCGTGGTCCGTCCAGTTCGCATTGTGTCGCGGCGCTGCGGATCGGCCGGCTGGCCCGCGACCTGATGGGCGGTGAGCTGGAGGAGGTGGTCGTTCAGTTTGACCGATACGGGGCGTTGGCCACGACGCATCTGACCCAGGGGTCGGATATGGGGTTGTGGGCAGGGCTGCTGGGCTGGGACCCCGACGACGAACGCATGCCGGACTCGGCCCGGGCGATCCGCGAGGCGGGTGTGCGTGTCCAGGTTGAAATCGCCGATCTGCGCGATCCCCATCCGAACACGTACCGGATCAGCCTGCGAGGCGCTGCCCGACACCACACGGTGCGAGCCATATCGACTGGCGGGGGCATGATCGAGCTGGTCGGCATCGACGAATTCCCCGTGTCGATCGAAGGCGACTACTATGAAACGCTCATCCGTGTCGACGGCGACGGGGCGGCGGTGGCTGCTCGGATCGCCGGCGGTTCCGCTGTCGGCGAGGTGCTGGTGCATGAGTCCGCTGCCGGCGAACTGGTGGAAGTGAAGGGCCCGTCGTTCGTGCCCGAGGCAGTGCTGGAGTCGCTGCGGGCCGAGTATCCGATTCGGGATGTGTACCGGCTGCGACCGGTGTTGCCCGTGTTGTCTCGCAAGAACCTTGAAGTTCTCTTCTGCAGTTGCGAGCAGATGTTGCGTTATGATGCCGGCAGAATGCGGCCGCTTTGGAAGCTGGCCGTCGAGTACGAGTCGGTCCGAGGCCATCTGAGCGGCGAGGAGGTCGTTGCACGCATGGAGAACATCGTTCGCCTGCTGCGACGCTCGGTCCAGCAGGGCATCGACGGCACGAGCTACGAGGAGCGCATCCTCGGCCACCAGTGCGGGAAATTCCAGCAGCTTCTCGAGCGGCGGGAGTTGATCGACGCGGGCGTGCTGAACCGGATCGTGCTCTACGTGTCGGCGCTGATGGAGGTCAAGAGCTCGATGGGCGTGATCGTCGCCGCCCCGACGGCCGGGGCTTGTGCCACCCTGCCTGGCGCGTGCCTGGCTGTTGCCGACCAACGGGGCTTGGCGGACGAACCCGTCGCCCGGGCGATGCTGGCGGCCGGCCTGGTCGGTGTTTTCATCGCGTCCCGGTCGACCTTCGCGGCGGAAGTGGCTGGGTGCCAAGCCGAATGCGGCGCCGCCGCGTCGATGACGGCCGCAGCGCTGGTCGAACTGGCTGGCGGCACGGCCCGTCAGGCGTTGGCCGCCGCATCGATGGCACTGCAGAACTCGCTCGGCATGGTCTGCGATCCGGTTGCCAGTCGGGTCGAGGTGCCGTGTCTGGGCAAGAACGTCATGGCCGCCAGCAACGCGCTGGCCTGTGCGAACATGGCACTGGCCGACTACGATCCGGTCATACCGCTGGACGAAGTCATTGCAGCCGCCGATCAAGTAGGTCGCAGCCTGCCGCGCGAGCTGCGCTGTACCGGCCTGGGCGGCTTGGCCGCGACAAGAACAGCACGGCAGATCGAGAGCCGGTTGAGCGGCCGGCAGACCGGGC
>DQVB01000080.1 GCA_015661985.1 Planctomycetota bacterium
ATACCTTGCTCTCTCCTCGGCGCCTTCTATCACGCCACCATCCCCTCCCCAACACCCTGTGAACGGATACTTACGGGCAGCGGTGCAGCAGGCTATAATGCTGATCCCTGAAGACATTCAACAGCGATCGCCCGGCTCGGTGTGGACATTGCAGTACACCGCCGGTGCGGCGGGCGGCCACCGGCGCTGGAGGAAACAGATCATGCGATGGTATCTTCCAGGCTACCGCGGGGGGCGTTTGCGGCGATGTCGTCCCAGGGCACTGATCCTGGTAATGCTCCTGGCTTCGGTCCCCCAGGCGGTTGCAAGCGGAGCGGGGGCCGCGTCGCCAGGGACCGGCGGGCATGCGAAAACGCGAGCCACGGCAGGCATCGTTCGCTGGGACTGGTACTTCCGCCAGTCGCTGGTGGCCATCGACCACTGGGAGACGATTCTGGCGAGTCGCCAAGCAGCAGGACGGCGGGACGGTCAGATCCCCGTGTTGCCCGTTCCCTCGGACGGCCGGAGCGTCGAGTGGCCCAGTCCGATTCCGCTGGTGCTACTTCCCCCCGCTGACCGAAAGCGGCGCATCTCTGTGCGAGTGGCCGGCCCCGACCGCCTGGAAGTACGCCGGTGCGGTTCGAACGCCCCCGGCGGTTGGCGCAGCGTGCCAACCGGCGAGCGGATCGTCGGATACCAGCATCCCGGCGGCGGCGGCCGTGACCAGTGGTATCACCGCTATGATCGCCGCTTCGACAGGTTGACTCGGTTCATCCCGCGAACGGCACCGATCGCGTTGCACCTGCGAGCCCCGCTCGACTGGTCTTTGGGCGAAAACCATCCGGTCCTGACCCTGGAGAACGTCACCGATCGGCCCCTGAAACTGGCGGTCCGGCTGCAGTTCTTCTCACCGCCGTGCGCTGATGCCCCCGATGCCGATGGCACGACAAACGGCGAAAGGCGCACAGGGCGGGCAGTCAGCGAGCAGACGGTCCGATTGCCCGGCCGCTCCGAAGTAGTGCTACGATTCTCTGTGGAACTGACACGGCCCGGGGGCGGGCTGGCGATCGTGACGATCGACGGCGCCGGCCAGACCTACTGGCTGCCGCTGTTCACGTTCATCGAAGACGTGCCCGGCCTGCTGGAAGGCGTTGCACGGATCCTCCAGGATGCCCCCTGCGAAGCGGCCTCACGCGAGCTGGCCGAATTGCGGCGCCGGGCACGGGCCGAGCTCGAGCGGCCACACGAACCGGGCACGTGGCGCCAGCTGTTCGAACGCGTCTCGGCACTCCGCGATCGACTGCTCCTTGCGCGCATCGATTTCGACCAGCTGCTGTTCGTCAAACGCAAGCCGTACTATTCCGAGCAGCCCTTCATGGACGGGCATCATTGCTACAACCGGCCCGGCGGGGCCATCTATCGGCTCTCACCGGTCCGGCCGTACGGCCAGGTGACACCGGTGGTCGATTCGCTCGGCGTGGGTATCTACCGCGATTTGTACCTGCACTGGGACGCCGACCGGTTGCTGTTCGCCTTCGGTAACGGTTCGGACCGGTTCCAGCGCACGACCGGATTGCCCCTCGAGCAAATGCGGGGCAAACGCGATTACGATATCTACGAGGTGTGTCCGGACGGCACGGGCCTGCGGCAGTTGACCCGCGGGCCGAAGAACGACTGCGAGCCGTTCTACTTGCCGAACGGCCGGGTCGGCTTCACTTCGGACCGATCCGAGCACTACGTCATGTGCGGCAGCGACATCCACGTGGCGAACCTGTTCGTCATGAACGCCGACGGCTCGGACGTCCGGCAACTCAGTTCCAACGTGTTCAACGAATTCAACCCGTCGGTCCTGCCCGACGGCCGAATCATTTACAACCGGTGGGAGTACAACGAGCGGAGCGTCACTTCGTTGCATGATCTGTTTACCATGCGTCCAGACGGCACACACGCGGCGCCGTTCTATGGCAATGCGACCATCCGCCCGAACGTGATCATGTTTCCGCGAGCGGTGCCGGGGAGCCACAAGGTGATGGCACTGTTTACCGGCCACCACGGCCAGACGCACGGCCCCATCGGCTTGATCGACGTGCGCCGCGGTGTGGACGGCCCGGCGCCGATCACGCTGCTGACGCCCGGCGTGCCGGTCATCGGCGAACGGATCGAGGACAGCCGGCGCGGTTGGTACAGCGATCCGATGCCCCTCGACGAAAGGACGTACCTGTGCTCGTACACCCCGACGGTCCTGCCGTGGCTGGAGGCCAGTTGGGCCATCTACGTCGGCGATCGACACGGCAACTTGGCCCTCGTCTATCGCGACCCGGAGATCTCCTGTGCTGAGCCGGTGCCGATCGTGCGGCGACCGCGCCCGCCCGTGCTGGCTGAGCTGGCGGCCGACACGGCCCCCGATCGGGCCGATCGGGCCGATCGGACCGATTCGACCGATCGGACCGAGCCGGTTGAGCCGGTTGAGCCGGTTGAGCCGGCCGAGGCGAGTCTGTTGCTCATCGACGTCTGTCGCGGCCTCCCAGGCGTGCCGCGCCGCCGGGCTCGGTACCTCCGCATCCTGGAAGACGTCCCACGCAAGGGCGTTCCCACCGGCGGGGTGATTTGCACGTCGGGCACGCAGATCTACACCGTCAAACGTATCTTGGGCACCGTGCCGATCGAAACGGATGGGTCCGCCTGTTTCCTGGTGCCGGCGAACCGGAACGTCTACTTCCAAGTGCTGGACGAGGCACAGCGCGAGATCCAGCGCATGCGCAGCGTCGTGTGCCTGAAGTCCGGTGAACAACGTACGTGCATCGGCTGCCACGAGCCACGTATGGAAGCGCCGCCCAGCCGGCCGGCACTGGCGTCTTCACGCCCACCCAGTCGCCCGGTGCCCCCACCGTGGGGCGAGCGGACCATCAGCTTCTTGCGAGACGTGCAGCCGATCATCAACGAGCATTGCGCCGGGTGTCATACCCATGATCGAAGCAATTGTGGTGTGATCCTCACGGACGACTTGACCGACCAGTTCACGGTAGCCTATGAAGAGTTGCTGCCGTACCTGGCTGTGGCCAACGCGATGCGCTGGGACCACCCCGACGACGTCTATCCGCAGCCTCCCTACACGTACGGATCGAACGCATCGCCCCTGACCAGGCTGCTGCTGGCGGGACACCACGGAGTGGAACTGTCCGACAGGGAGTGGGAGGCGCTGGTCTGTTGGATCGACGCCAACGGCGTGTACTACGACCGCTACGAGACGTACACGCCCGACCGGCACATTTTCACGGGGGCGGTAGGGAAACAGTTGGAATCCCTTTTCGCCCGCCGCTGCGCCCGTTGCCACGGCTCGGGCGACGGCCACTACGCCACGTGGTGGCTGTCGATCAACCGTCGCGACGTGACGTCCAGTCGCGCGCTGCGCGCCCCGCTGGCTCGCTCTGCCGGCGGTTGGCAGCGCTGTGACGAAGTCGTTTTCCCGAACACGGACGACCCGGATTACCGGCAGCTCCTGGCGCTGCTCGGCGCCGTGCGCGATTCCCTGCAGGCCCGCCCGCGTGCCGACCTGCGTTCGATCCGGGGAACTCCAGCGGAGCGGCAGCGTGTGGCTCTGCCCGAACCGCCCCCGCCGCGCCGCCAGCAGAGGGAGAGTCAAAGCGGTCAATGGGTTTTTCTGAGCCATCTGCCGTGGCAGTCAGCGACAGCCGGTTGGACGCGCACAGGCGACGGTCTGCCTCGGCGCGGCAAGGACGTAGAAGACAAACCGCTGCGTCTCGGATTGCGCATCTACCCGCACGGCCTCGGAACGCACGCGCCCTCGGAAATCGTCTATGCCATTGACGGCCGCTACGTGCGGTTTACCGCCGTAGTGGGCGGAGCGGAAAGGAATGGGACGGTCGTCTTCCAAGTCTACGGCGACGACAAGCTGCTCTACCAGAGCGATCTGATGCACGGCCTGCGCGGCACGCGGCGGATCGACGTTTCCGTTGTCGGCGTGCGCCGGCTACGACTGGTCGTCACTGATGGCGGCGACGGTTATACGTGCGACATGGCCAATTGGGCCGACGCGCGGTTGCTCCGTGCGGGAAAAACCATGGACAGACAATAGCCTGCTGGGCTCACCTGTGGCGGCCACTGGCCGCTCGGCGGCGCTCGGCTTGGGTGCCTCAC
>DQVB01000449.1 GCA_015661985.1 Planctomycetota bacterium
AATCGACCAGGGCGAGGCAAAGAGGGTTGGAAGAGCGGGCCGCCTGGTGCAGCCGCTCGGCAAGGGCTTGGTTCCAAGCCCAGCGGTTGGGCAACCCCGTGACCGGATCAGTGGCAGCTTGCTGGGCCAGCTGCCGGTCGAGCTCCTCGTGGCGCCGGCACTGGTGACGCAGCTGGGCGATTTGGGCCACCAACCGGCAGGCCAGCCGCAGCTCCCGGGGAGTCGCATCTGGGGGCAGCACGGCATCAGCCTCGCCATCCACTCCAACCAGGATCAGCCCAATCGGCCCGTCGGCCGTTGCCAGGCGCCAGTGGCAATCATCTGTTACGACCAGCGCGGGTGGGTGGGCCGATGCTTCGCCAGAATGGATGGAGACCTGGTAACCATCTTCTCGGAGCACCTCGGCCCACTCGATGGCCAGCTGCTGATCGGTCAGACGGATCAGAACGTTCCTCTTTTCGGTTTGGCCCATCCAATTCATTGTAGCCGCCGGGGATTCGGCCGGCGTACCCCGCCTTTCCCAATGCGCGGCGGGGCCTTTCAGCGGTTTTCCGGGAATCGGCGTATCAGCGTGGACAGTGAAGAGTCGAGCCCGTCGGCCGTGAAGTCCAGTTGGCCGAACAGGGCGACGTATCCGCGGCGCGGCTTGGCCACTCGGCCGCTGTAGGTTTCCCCTTGGCGGCTCATCGGCCGGTCGGTCCACACCGCGTCGCGGAAATCCCTGTCGAGTGAGCGGGCCACCCACAACCGCGCCTCCCGAGGCCGTGGGGTGGAACGGATCCGCAGCAGCAGGTCGTCGACGTCTTCGCCATGGTCCCAACGGACCGCGGGCATGGAGCGTCCGCTTACCACGTGGCGGAAGAAGGCGGCCAGTGTCCCCATGGCCAGATCACGACCGCCTTCCAGTCCGTGACCGGCGTTGGGGACTTGGAGCAGGTACTTCGGCCCGACCAGTTCATGCCAATAGAATCGCGTGGCGTCCACGACCCAGTAGCGATCATTGGTGCCGTTGATGATCAGTTTCGGAAGTGTCAGTTTCTGGCGATAGGTGAAAGGGTCCATCATCCGCCGCAGCTGGATTTCCCGTGGGGTTTCATCGGCCAGTTTGATCAGGCCTTTGCTGGTATAGTCGTGGATCTGTTCGCTGAATTCGCCCCATATGTCCAGCTGGTGCTGCATCTGGGGCTGGAAATTGAGCACATCGATCACGATGGGGGCGGTGGCCATGACGCGCGGATCGGCCACGGCCGTGAGCCAACTGGTCCAGCCGCGCTTCGACGCCCCGGTGATCACAAAGGCCTCGACCGTAGCCTGCCAGTGGGCCGTGGCCAGTTGCTCGACGGCGTCCATCGCCTTCATGGCGCTTTTGACCATGGGAAAAAGGAGCGGCCAACGGGCGTCACCCGTGGCCAGGTACCGGAGCCATGTCTCGCTGATCAGGTCGTCCTCTTTGCGGCCGTCCAACAGCGGCTGGTTGGGCACCTGGAAGAGCATGGCCACCCGCGCACCGGTCATCGTGGCCAACTGCATGCCCAGTTCCCTGTCCCCGCCCCGGGGACGCCGGCCGTTTTCGCCGCCCGTGACGAACAGCAGCACGTGCCGGGGGTAGGCGATCCGCGCCGGCTCGTAAACCTGCAAAGCATGCTTCCACACGATCCCCTGCCAGCGCTGCGATGTGAGATCCACATCGTACAGCACCCCTGCGGACAGCTGCCGCTTTTCGCGCAGCTGCCACGCGAAGACGTTCTCCGGTCGACTGACGTAGTCGAAAAGGGCTGAAGGAACCGACCCTTCATCCGACCGGGCCGGCGCGGCTGTCGCCACAACCCATATGACCGCTACAAACCACACGGGCACCCAACTTGCCATCTTCATGCCTTCTCCTCTTTCAGGCCAGCTGAAGTTGTCCACGATGTGGGCCTGGCGACCACATCTGCGTACCGAACAGCGGCTATGTACCCGTTCACGGGCGGGGGCGCGACCCCAACATAAGGGAGCATACATCCCCACACTGTGTTGAGTCTATCAAGCCGATGTGGCCTATCAAGCCGCTTGGGCCACAAATCTGCAAACCTACCGAGCCATCGTACCGCCCGATCGCACGGTGAAAACCATTGCCGGACGAACGCGACTGGCCCTCCTGCACCCGTAGTGACAGTACAGCCCAGCTGAGGAGCGCACTTCGGGCCAACGGGTTCTGCGTCGTGCCGCCCCGGAAGGGATCCTGGTCTGCCCTGCAGGCCAGCGGCTCCCCGGGCACAGCTTGCCTGAGAGCGGCCTCACACGCTGGCTGGCCAAAATTGCTATTCTGCCGTTTTTCCAATTCCGCTACCACAATGGCATGAGGACGGAACCTCCATTGCCGAATGAGGTCTGGCAGCGCACGCCGCCCGCGGCGCAGGCCTCGATCCTTGCGCTTCAAAAGCAGCCCAACTCGAATGTCAGCCGGAGGACCTGAATCGCAAAGAATCAAGCGGCTCATAGCAGCAGGGAACGGGGAGCACGGACCGGGGAGCAGACGTAACTCCATGATCTATGGTCAAAGGAACGGAGCTCGCGGGGTCTATTTCTGGTCGGGTCGCGTTTGGGATGCGGAAGACCTGATCGCGATGAACCGCGTGGTCCGCGCAATTGCTCCGGTGGAAGACGTCATCGTCAAGGGCGAGCCGATCGGCGATGCCGCCTCGGTGACACGCCCGGCGCGGCTGGGCGGTATGCGTCGGGGCGACGAGATGATCTTGCTGGTGGCGGACTATTTCGGTCGCACGGGCGGGACGGTGAAGCTGTCCGCGGCGGTCTCCACGCGCTCGCCCGTTCGTGAGCTGCTCACCCGAGAGCCTCTCTCGGACCATCTGTCCTCCGGCGAAGTGGCCCTGACGGTGAACCTGGGCAAAGCACGAGCTCGGTTCCTCCACGTCCAGCCGATCGACTGATGAGAAGGGGCGTAGCACCGCCAACGGTCACCGACATGGATGGGAGCTGAGAACCGCCGGAACAGTCGCGCCGAAAGGCCGCGGACAATCATCCTCGAACGCGCTCACTCCAACGAGCCCTCCGCAAGTGGCTCGGCTGGCCCAACGAAAGAGTCACCAGAGATCGGTTCTCAGTTTTGCTCACCCGCCGTACGGGGCCGCCCTGCTGTGCCGGGGAATTCAATCCGCCGGATTTGCCGAAAAAAGGACGCACCGTCTAGCGCCCCACGGCCGCTTCCGCAGACCGCGACCAGTGGCAAGGTCAGGGAGTCCCGCCTTTTGGCGAGCGGCGCACGATGGCTGCGGACCAGCCTTCGGCCAGACGGATCTCGCTGTAGGTCTTGCCGTCCCGGCGGACCAGCGGCGTTTTGTAATCGGGCACCTCGCGGCCGGTGTGGTCGAACACATGCACCTCGTGTCCGCTGGCGTCGCCCCAGCCGAACAGGCCGCTCACCTTCGTGATGATCCGTTCCCGACCGATGATGTAACCGCCGTGCAACTCCATCGGCGTGATCGGGTACATGTACCGCGTCAGGTGATGGTGCGTCGGGATCACGTTCATATCGTGGTACCAGTGGTAGACGCAGCCGTAGTCCAAGGCGGCCAGCATCACGCCGTAAGCGTCCTCTTCGCTGCGCTCGGTCAAATGGTCGCCCAGCGCGATGGGCGAGTACAAGTGGCTGCGCGCACAATGGGTGATGCTGCCCGTCTCGACGAAACACGGGAACCGAAGCGCGGCCATCGCCCGGGTGTAGGGGGCCCCGTTGCCGATCAGCGGGCCGCGGGCCAGTATCCGTTTGGCCAGCGCCACGCGCCATGGCTCGGTCAGCAGCGTCACCGACGATTTCAGCCGGCGGATCGTCATGCGTTTCGGGTCGATGTCGCACGAATAGCCGTCCCACGGTTCGCCGTAGTGGTATCGATACGCGCTGTATTCGTGCTCGTCCCAGTAGACGCCTTCGGCTTTGATCTTGTCGAGGATGATGTCCACGTTCTTGGCGATGGCCTTTCCGTACGTGTTGCTTTCGGTGGGGAAGAAGATGCGCTGGTGCGGCCGGCCATAGTCGGCTTGCGAGCCGTCCGGGCGCAGCACGCGCGCGTCGGCGAAGCGTCGAGGCGAGTCGTCCAGCACATCCAGGAAGCAATGAAAGTAGACCAGGTTCTGCACGCCGGGCACCAGCCGCCGTCGTCGCTCGAAAGCCCGGATGTAGCGGTCGTGGTCCACCTGCTGGAACAGCGTCCCGTGAGCGTACCGGCCCTTGTGCTTGTAGATGGACGCGCAGACGTACTTGGCGTCTTTGAAGAGGATGAAGTTGCGAGTCTGCTCGTCGGTCCACGGCTCGGTCAGCCGCGGCGAGGCCCGGAAAAAGCAGAAACCGCCGTCGATGAGGAAGTTGGCGTCCATGATCCGCCGGGCGGCGTTGAGGAACCGCCAGTAGTCGGGCCGATCGGCCGGCACGATGGCCCACTCGGCCGTGTAGCTCGCCCCCGGCCGCAGCGCCAGGTTGTTGTCGGCCAGCCCGAGCACTCCGCCCGGCAAGGCGTAGTTGGTCACATGGACGCGCATCACGTCGCCGACAGCCATCAGGCCGATCCCGGCCGCGTCGGTGGCGCCGAACGTGGTGCTGTTGGCCGGTTCGGAAACCGAGCCGGTCCGCGCCGGACGCTCCAGCCCGGCCAGCCAGACCCGTTTCAGCCGCTCGCCCAGCGTCACCTCGTGACGCTGCATCAGCGGCAGGTTCTCCGACGTGAGATTCGTGAACGTATCGCGCACGATCACAGCTTCCGGCTTCTTTTCGATGCGCCGCTCGTGACGGAAGTACCGGTTCGAGCCGTTCACCCATTTCGGCTCGGGCGTGGAAAACCGGCTGCGGACTTCGAACGTCTGGCCGCCGACCGTGACGCGCAGCAGGCCGGGCTGGTCGGCTGGCTGGTCGATGGTGAAGTCCGTCGCGAGCCGCGGCCGCGGCTCGATCACCGGGAGCGGTCCTGTGGGAGCGGGCCGGCGGCCTTTTTCCGCCGCCACCGGCATGCGGAACTCGAGCCGACCGTGCCCGACGACCAGCGGGTTCTGCACGCTGGCTGCCGCGCGGTTCTGGATGGTCAGCTCGTTCTCACCTTCGCGCAGCAGATCCGTGACCCGCAGCTCGAACAGACAGGCCCGTACGCCCTTCAAGAGCCCGTAGTACGGGTGCCCGTCGGGTTTTTCGAAATCCGGCGCGTAGTACGTGGTGAACCGGTCGCCGGCAGCCATCGAGTAGACGGCGCCGCTGCGAGCCGGTACGCGCTGCGGCTTGTTGACCAGCCGCCGCCCGGTCAAGACCGTGCCGTTCAGGACGACCGAGAGCGCCGGCGTGTGTCCGGCCACTTTGCGATGGTCCATGCGTGCCTGGAGCACCAGCAGGGCCTCGCGCCCTTCGGGCACCGGCGGCGCGGTGAAGACGAACGTCTTTTTCTCGCCCTGCGGCAGACGGACTTCATCGAACACCGGCACGCGACGCACGCGCGGCCGAGCTGCGCCGTCGGTACCGGCCAGAACCGCGGCCACCAGGCGCGAACGCGCGTGCCGCCAGGCGGCCGTCGACGTGGTCATGAGCGATTCCTGCCGCGGCTCCAGCGAATCCGTGTCGCTCAATCCGATCTCGAAATGGACGGTCATGCCGTCGGTCGGCGTCTCCACGCCCAGCACGCTCCACGGAATGGCCGCTTCGATCGTCCAGCCGGTTTCGGTTTTTCGGGCCGCCACCTTTACTCCCCGCGTGGTGGTTCCGCGCGGCCGGAAACAATACGCTTCGGGCCGGCAGTCGGCCAGAGCATCGCCGGTCGACTGGAAATTGCCGGGACTGAATGCCCATTGGAACTGTCCCGCTCCGAAGGCGTCGCGTGCGGGCTCGCGGTCGGGCGAGACATCCAGGTACAGCTCGATGTGGTCGCCTTTCCAGATGCCGTCGCCCCGCTGCGTCTGCCGCAACTGGTCGTCGGTCACGTCGGCGGCCAGAAACAGGTGATCGCGCCGCCAGGCCAGCCACACCGTGCCGTTCAAGTCCGCCGGGCCGGTCCATGCCCCGCGTCCCCAGACGACTTGCTCGGCCCGGTCCAGCGTCATCGCGCCCGGCACGTCGCTCCAGTCACTCAGATCGCCATCGATGGCAAACGGCGGATCCGGCTTCAGCGGAATCCCCTTCACCGCCTCGTCCGCCGCGCCGGCGCCTACCAAAGCAACGGTCAAGGACACCACGACCCCTGCGCCACGCATGAGCATCATCCTCTCCTCGCCTTTGCACCACGATTCGCTCACCGGTCAACTGAAGTCCCCAGTTTACGACGAACAGCAGCCCCTGACAAACGGTTCCGGCGATCGGAGAACAGGCGGTTCGCGGCAGAGTGCGAGCAAAAAAGACAAGAGAGAGCCGCAGGACGAAAAGCCGCCGGAGCCGGCGCAGTCCCCGCGGACAGGGGCCGGAATCGAGCGTCGCGAACGGCTGCCGAAACGACCGTCGAGCAAGCGCCTCCGCTGGCTCCGGCAGCGCGCCCCTGACGCGCAAATCCTCGAGCAAGCGGCCAGGGCCTCACGGCATTTGCCCCCGCTACTGCGCCACCAGCGACCACGGGGCAAGTCGAATTCAGCGGTAACACATTCGATTCATCTTGCGGGGGCATTTGGGCATCCAGTGCCGAGCTGCCCGGCCCTGAAGACGCTTCGAACACGAAAAGCAGGCTCGAGTCGCCCGGAGTCGATCGGCAACGACCAAGAACCTGATTCCTTTTGGGGCATGCGACCGCGACGTGTGGCGTCTTCAGGGGCCGGTGCGGTGCGGTTGCTTTCACGGACCGGCGCGGTAGACTGATTCTCGATCGGTGGTCCGGTTCTCTCGGTCGGCACCGCGGTCACCGGGATCGGTTTCGTGAATGCAAGTCGGAGCGGGGGCGTTCGCCACGGCCCGGTTCGAGGCGTCTTCCTTGCAGTGGACGCGAGAGCGGGAAAGCTCGCCTTGTGTCCGTCTTTGATCGGAGGAGTTCACTTGTTGCGCGTCGCTGAAGCAGCTCGCTTGGCGCCGCGATGAGCGTACGAAAGGGATGACCGATGGGCAAGAAGCACAATCCGCGATTCCTGCAGGTCGTTGAAGATGCCAAGAGGCGTATTCGCGAGTGCACAGTGCAGGAGGTCAAGCAGAAGCTGGACGCCGGTGAGACGTTCCATTTGATCGACGTGCGCGAAGAATCGGAGTGGAGAGCGGGCCATCTGCCCAAGGCCGTTCATCTCTGCAAAGGGATCATCGAACGCGATATCGAGAACGTCGTGCCGGACGTGGGGGCGAAAATCGTCTTGTACTGCGGCGGGGGGTACCGGTCCGCTTTGGCGGCGGACATTTTGCAAAAGATGGGCTACACCAACGTTGT
>DQVB01000714.1 GCA_015661985.1 Planctomycetota bacterium
ACGGGATGGGTGCTCTACCTCGAAGGCTCCACCGATCTTGCGATACTGCAGGCGTTCGCCCGGAGGTTGGACCACCAGCAAGCCGTGGAGGTGCTGGAGCGCCCGTTCGTTCACTATGTCGGAAACCAGCCCTCGCAAGTCCGCCGGCATTTTCACGGGCTGCGCGAGGCAGTACCTGATTTGCAAGGAATCGCCATCTTCGATCGCCTGGAAGCGGGTCTGCCGCAAGACTTGGGGGCTACCGGTCTGATTTGGAGCCGGCGGGAAATCGAGAGCTATCTTTGCACGCGGGAAACCCTCGTGGCGTACGCGCGATCAAGTGCGGAAGACGTGGCACCTGGTCCTCTTTTCACGAGCGCGGAGATGGAAAGGCGTGCTCAAGCCATGAACGAGGCGGTCACTGAGATCGAGGAAGCCCTCGAGCGGCTCGGAAAGGGCTCACCCTGGGGCGGGGACATGAAGGTAAGCGACGACTTTCTTGACCCTGTGTTTCGTACGTACTTCCAGAAGCTGCGGCTTCCTAATCTCATGGCCAAGAAGAACTTCTACGAGCTTGTCCGTTACGTTCCCGATGACGAAATCGATGTAGAGATCCGGGAGAAGCTCGATGCCATCGTCGCAACGGCGAGCTCTGCAAAGCCAGCTGGAGGTCTGCCATGAGCATAGGTGCCAATGAGCCTTGCCCTCGCCTGATCGAGGTCGCGCTGCCGGTTCGGGAGATATCGGCCGAGAGCGTGCGGGATAAGAGCCTGCGGCATGGGCATATCTCCACGCTTCATCTTTGGTGGGCCAGGCGGCCGCTGGCGGCGTCGCGTGCGGTGGTGTTCGCCTCGCTCGTGCCCGATCCCGACGATCCGCGCTGTCCCGCCGAGTTCCAGGCCGCCGTGGAGCGTCAGCTCAAGACGCATGTTCCGGCGGAACTCAAGTACTATCGGCGAGGCCGGAAAACCCACCGGGACGAGGATCCGTACCGGCCCTACGAAGGCGTGCCGGACACCCTCCGTAACCGGCTGTTGATGTTCATCGCCAAGTGGTCGCCGGAGTCGCGCGCATTCGAGTCGGGCAAGCGCAACAAGGCCCCGGGGCCAAAGGAACTCCTGGACGACCGATCGCTCGTCAAATGGGAGACTTCCGATCCGGAGAACCCGCAGGGGCGGGAGGTCCTTCGCATTGCTCGCGAGCTGGTGAAGATTGCCCACGGAGGCAAGACACCCACGGTCCTCGATCCCTTTGCGGGCGGCGGTGCGATTCCATTGGAGGCGGGCCGGCTTGGTTGTCAGGCCATCGCCAACGATTACAACCCGGTCGCCTATCTCATTCTCCGGGCCACCTGCGAGTTTCCGCAGAAGTACGGCGGGCCGGGGGCCCGGAAGGTCCGAGAAGAGCACCTGGGGATGGTGAGCGAGACCGAGCGACAGGTTCCGAATGTCCTGGTCCACGATGTCGAAAAGTGGGCGCACTGGATTCTGAAGCGCGCCCGCGAGAAGATCGGGCATCTGTACCCGTCCGGTAAAGATGGACGGCCCGTTGTCGGCTATCTCTGGGCGCGCACCGCGCCGTGCTCGAACCCCTCCTGCCGGGGCGAGATCCCGCTCCTGCGAAGCCTGCTCGTCTGCAACAAGAACGAAAAGAAGGTCGCGTTGACGATGGAGGTGGACAAGACCCAAAAGACTGTCCGCTTCGGGATCGCCGAAGGCAAAGCGATCAAGACGACTGACGGTACCAAGCGCGCACGGGGTTCAGCCATCTGCCCCTACTGCGAGCAACCGACGACCGAGGCGGAGTTGCGCCGCGCCGGCCAGGCCGGCCAGATGGGCGAGCGGATGGTTGCGGTCATCGTCGAAGGCAAGGGAGGAAAAGATTACCGGCCGGTCGAGAAAGCCGACCTCGAGGCGTTCAAGCAAGCAGCAGCGATGGACGTTGAGCGGCCGCGTGAATTGATCTTGTCGGAGGTTACTTCGTCAGACAAACATGTCTCTCACCGAGGGCAATTCACGACGTACATGTACGGCATGAAGACCTGGGGCTCGCTCTTCAACCCCCGCCAGTTGGTTGCCATGCAGACCTTCGTGGAGTGTCTGCGCGAGGCGCTCGAGCACATGCGGGCGGAGATCGCGGACGAGGCATACCGCAAGGCCGTCGGGATCTATCTGGGACTGTGGGTGATCCGGAATGCAGGACGCATGTCCACCGTCGGGCGGTGGAACGTCAACGGTGAAAAAATGGAGACGCCTTTCGACGGCGCGCGTCTCCCGATGAAGTGGGACTATCCGGAGGCCAATCCTTTCTCCGATGTGACCGGCGGATTCGCCAACCAGCTTGATTGGATCAGTCACGTCATTAACCACGAGAGCGATCAGGGGACAGCGGGCATCGTCTTGCGAGGGGATGGGGCGGCGATCGCGTGCGATGGCGGCACCGCGCACGTCGTGGTGACCGATCCACCCTACTTCGATGAGGCGGCCTACGCCGATCTGTCGGACTTCTTCTATGTCTGGCTCAAGCGATCCCTCGGGTCTGTAGTCCCGGAGGCCTTGAGCACGCCGCAAACGCCAAAAGCGAATGAGGCCACGGCTCTCAAGCATCGGTTCGGTGGAGACGGGGGCGATGCGGATCGGCACTTCAGGACAAAGCTGGGGCAAGTGTTCGCCGAGGCTAAGCGCATATGCCGCGACGATGGGCTGATGACGGTGATCTTCGCCCACCAGGAGACTGAAGCGTGGGTGGCTCTCGTGGATGCTCTCTTCTCGGCGGGCCTGACGATCGACGCGACGTGGCCCATCGAGATGGAATTGAAGAACCGAATGCGCGGCCTCAACTCGGCCGCTCTCGAGACCTCCATCACTGTCACCTGCCGCCCGCGGATCACTGGGAGCGCCGCATCATTCAGGGACGTTCGCAAGCAAATTGAGCGAGTCGTTCAGGAGGCTGTGAAGCGCTTTTGGTCCTATGGCTTCCGCGGGGCCGATCTGATCGTTGCCTGTTACGGTCCGGCCGTTGGTGTCTTCGGCAGGTACGAGCGCGTGGAGAAGGCTGACGGCACGCCGGTGGGTATCCCGGAACTCCTGGAGCTGGCGCAGCAGGCGGCGCGGGATGCCATTGCCGGCGAGTTCCGGGGGGATAACCTCTCTACGCTCTACTACGTCTGGGCAACCCTTTACGGGGCCTCCGAGCAGGCGTGGGACGATGCGCGGCTGGTGGTCCAGATCGGGGGTGAGGCCGAAAACGCCATGGAGGTGGCCCGAAGACATGGGATTTTTGTGGTGGACGGCTCCAAATGCCGGCTTGGCTTGCTTTCCGACCGGGCTGAACGCCGTGGCCTTGGCGTTGACCAGAACCCACCCTTCATCGACGCCCTGCATCGGTCCATGCTCCTGTGGAAGGAGGAGAAGCGACGGGATCTGGTCTCGTACCTTACGGAACGGGATCTGCTTGAAGACGGGCCGTTTTGGAAGCTTGCGCAGGCCCTTTTCGAAGTCCTGCCGCGCGACATCGAGGACTGGAAACTGGTGAACGCGCTGCTGACCGAGCGGCCCACCCTCTTGATGGAAAGCAGATCCAGGATGGCTAAAGGCGATCAAGGGGAATTGTTTTAGGAGATC
>DQVB01000406.1 GCA_015661985.1 Planctomycetota bacterium
CCCTGCCGCCGATCGGCCCCGCCCGCTGGCCGGCGCCCTTGGCGGCCGTCAAGCCGCATCGCGGCGGGCCGGCGGAGTGTCGTCTTGCCCTTCCAGCTCGACGGAGCCGGAGACTGGGAACCATACAGACGTTGACAGACGTTGACAGACGTTGGCGGAGTGTTGGCGATGGCGGCAGTGGTTCAGCGCTGGGGAGGAAACCCCATCCTCACCAAGGCCGACGTCCCCTATCCGGTAGAAACGGTGCACAACGCGGGGGCGGTAAAGCATGAGGGCCGCTATCTGCTATTGTTTCGGGCCCACCGGCGGAACGGACGTTCGGTGATAGGGGTGGCCGAGAGTGACGATGGCTATCGGTTCCAGGTCCGGCCGGAACCGCTGCTTGTACCGGCCCAGAAGGGAGTGTTCGCCGAGTATGAAGAGTACGGGGTAGAGGACTGTCGGGTCTCGGAGGTGGAGGGCGAGTACCTGCTGACCTACAGTGCCTACTCGCGGCATGGCGTGCGGATCGGGTTGGCCCGGACGCACGATTTCTGCACGGTCGAGCGGGTTGCGTTGATCTCACAGGCCGACATGCGGAACGTCGTGATTTTTCCGGAGCGGATTGGGGGGCGGTATGTTCGGCTGGACCGTCCCCATACCCACCTGGCGCCATGGTCGATCTGGGTCAGCTATTCGCCGGATCTGGTACACTGGGGCGATTCCCGGGTGGTGATCCGCCCGGCGACGTATCATTGGGACGAGGCCAAGGTGGGGCCGGGGGCGCCGCCCATCAAAACACGGGCCGGGTGGCTGGCGATCTACCACGGCGTATTCTCCACGATGGCCGGCGGGGTGTACCGCCTGGGCGTTGCCCTGCACGACCGGCAGGATCCGTCCCGGGTGTTGGCCGTGGGCGACGAATGGATCCTGCAGCCGGAAGATCCTTGGGAGTTGACCGGATACGTGCCCAATGTGGTTTTCACCTGCGGAGCGATCCCCGAGGAGGACGGGACCGTAAAATTGTACTGGGGGGGTGCGGATAGTGTGATGTGTATGGGGACGGCCCGTCTGGAGGAGTTGGTCGATCTGTGTCTCAGGTGTCCTCGCGCAGCGTTGTGACCGTCGGACAAGTGGGGGAGGTGTGATGTCGGAACAGGCAGTGCGCGGCCGTCGGCGCCCGTTGGATGTGTGCCGGTTACCGATCCGCTTTGAGCACGACCAGCGGCGTGTGATCACCCGTCTCTTCGTGCCGGGCGGAGCGGGGCGGGTCCGCAACGTGATCCAGCGGGTCCGGCAGCTCTCGGAGGACCAGGTGCGTCACACGCTGGCCGCCGTGCTGGCCAATTTCGTGGACCGCCACCGGGATATCGAAGCGGTGTTCGACGAGCATTATGAAGCGGTCGCCGGCCATGTGGCCCCCTTGGACGACATGTCACGCGACCGGCGCCGGCTGATCGGCTCGTACTTCACCATGGAATACTCCATCGAAGCGGCTGCCCTGTTCAACCCGTCGATCGTGGAGCATCCGAACCAGACCAGGCTGCCGTCCGACGCGGTGCGGTTCTTGATGAGCCTGCGTGCCACCGGCGAAGGCCATATTTCTTCGGTCGTATTCCGTTCCGGCGTGATCCACGCGGATCAGACGATCTGTTTCGATCCGCCCAGCCGCTACGCCCAGGTGGGGCGCATCCGGCCGGACAAACGGTACCAGAAGCCTCTGTTCCGGCGCAAGCTGTTGGACATCGGCCTGACCGCACGCACGGTGGACCACGTCATGGACCGCCTGCCGGAGTCGTTCACCTTCGGGCAGTTGGAGGAGGCCATGTCCGAGGCTCAGGAGGACGGTGCCGAGACCTTGCGGCGGGAAGACGTGGGCCAGAGTATCCTCTGGCTGGCCCGGTCCAACTACCAACTCGAACTGCCACGGGACGCCCACGCTTCGGAAATCGTGCTGTTTCCCCAAAGCGAGAGCGAAAGCGGAGGCATCGAAGACCTGCGCATGGTCCGCTTCGTCGACGACGACGGGTCGGTGACCTACTACGGGACCTATACCGCCTACGATGGCTATCATATCCTTCCTCAATTGATGGAAACCAAGGATCTGGTGCACATCAGCGTCCATACCCTCAACGGCGCGGTGGCCCAGAACAAGGGGATGGCCCTGTTCCCCCGGCGGATCGGCGGCCACTACGTGATGTGCTCGCGGATCGACGGCGAGAACCTGTACATCATGTATTCGGACATGCTTCATTTCTGGGAATCGGCCGAGCTGTTGCAGGCGCCGCGCCACCCTTGGGAGCTGATCCAGGTAGGCAACTGCGGATCGCCCCTGGAAACCCCCGAAGGCTGGCTCTTGCTCACCCACGGCGTCGGGCCCATGCGGCGGTACTGCATCGGGGCCATGCTCCTGCAGCTGGATGACCCCACCAAAGTCATCGGCTCCTTGGACGAACCACTGATCGTGCCCACTGAAGACGAACGTGAAGGCTACGTGCCGAACGTGGTTTACAGCTGCGGTGCGTTGATCCACGGCAACTACCTGTACATCCCCTACGGCATGTCCGACTGGGCCGCGGGGATGGCCATTGTCCGGCTGGACGAGCTGTTGGACCGGCTGCTCGGTTGACCGTGGCGCTGGCTGTCCGGGGCGCCGGCGCGGCCCGTCGAGCCCATCCCGCGCCTTGCCCGGCGCAGCCGTCTTTGCTCCTGCGGCCCCACACCGTGGCGAAGGAGACAACTCCATGTCGCATGGCTCGCACAAGATGCCTCGACGGATCGGATTCGTCGCCACGCGCATCTCGGGCTCCGACGGCGTCAGCCTGGAAATCGCCAAGTGGGCAGAGGTGCTCGAGCGGATGGGGCACACCTGCTTCTACATCGCCGGCCAATCGGACCGGCCGCCGGAGCGGTCCGCCGTCATGGGCGAAGCCCATTTCAAGCATCCCATGATCGAATCGATCACGAACCAGTGCTTTGGCCGCGGTCTGCGCACTCCCGAAGTGACCGAGATGGTTCACGAAATGAAGTGGGTGATCAAACAGAAGCTGCGCACGGCCATGGAGAGATTCCAGCTGGATCTGGTCATCGCCGAGAACTGCCTCACCCTGCCGCTGAACATCCCCCTGGGGCTGGCCGTGGTGGAATACGTCATGGAGACCGGCATCCCCTGTATCGCCCACCACCACGATTTCGCCTGGGAACGCGAGCGCTTCCTCCTCAGCGCCGCGGACGATTACCTCCACGCCGCTTTCCCGCCACCCCTGCCTCAAATCCAACACGTGGTGATCAACTCGCAGGCAGCCCGCGAATTCAGCCGCCGCACCGGTCTGCCCTGTCGCGTGATCCCCAACGTGATGGACTTCGAACAGCCACCGCCGCCCCCGGACGAATACGCCCGCGACTTCCGCCGAGCCATCGGCGTCGGCCCCGACGACCTGCTGTTCCTCCAGCCCACGCGCGTCGTCCAGCGCAAAGGGATCGAACACTCCCTGGAACTACTCCGCCAGCTGAACGATCCGCGATGCAGACTCGTCATCACCCACGCCGCCGGCGACGAGGGTGATGCCTACGCCAAACACGTGCGCCGCTACGCGGAAATCATGAACGTGTCTGTCATCTTCGCCGATCAGCGGGTCGGGCACCAGCGCGGTACGGGACCAGAAGGCCAGAAACAATACTCCATCGGCGACGCCTACCAGCATGCCGATTTCGTCACCTACCCCTCGACCTACGAGGGCTTCGGGAACGCCTTTCTGGAAGCCGTCTACTACCGCAGGCCGCTGCTGTGCAACCGCTACACCATCTATCGTACCGACATCGAGCCCTGTGGCTTCGACGTGATCTGCATGGATGGGTTCCTCACCACCGAAGTGGTGGACCAGGTGCGTCAGGTTCTCCACGACCCCAAACGCCGCGAGCGGATGGTCGAACATAACTACCGATTGGGCAAGCGGTTCTTCTCGTACCGCCGAGTGGAAGAGGAACTGTCCGCCCTGCTGGCTAAACCGGCCCTGCATTGATCAAAGAGTACCAAACCGGGAAGGCGAGCCGGGCCCGGTCGCCCGGCTCTCCTGGGGCGGGTACAGGCGGCACTCGACGAAACAGCGGATTCTCGGCTCTGGAGAGCCGAGCCAGGGGCGCCAATCAGCGAGTTCCGCCATTGTCATGGATGCCCACCCGCAGGGCACAGACGCGGCCCGTTTCGGTGCCGATCACCGCCAGCGGGCTGGACCCGGCCGGCCTGACTTCGTCAATGCACGTGGGACGCCCCGCGACGCGTGCGGTGCGGATCGGGCGGCCTTGGGGCTGCAGCGCCACGAGCGATCCGTCTTCGCAACCGACGATGATCAAGGGCAAACCCCCACCCCCAGGCACGACGGCCTTCATCACCTCCGGAGGGCTGGGTAGGCGCCTTGCCCAGAGTTTGCGGCATCGGCAGTCCAGCGCCACCACCAGTCCCCCGCTGGTGGCCGCCAGGATCTCCTTATTGCCGTCGCCGTCCAACTCGGCGATCTCCAAGTCCCGCATGTTACGGGCCGGGATACGCCGGCCCGGGCCAAAGCTGGCATCGTACAAAGCCCGGCCGTCCGCCCGCCAAACGGTCACTCGGTTCCAGGTCCCGTTGATCTCGCTGACCACCTCGCGCTGGCCATCCCCGTCCAGGTCCTCATAGAACAGATGGTGCCGGTTCATGGCCGACCAGCCGGGCACGTAGGTGGCTCCGGGCGGGACGGTATGGAACCCGCGAGGGCGAGGGTCCAGCGTGCGGTTGTTGATGATCGCCACGGTATTGGTGCCGTTGTATTTGCGGGCGGCCAGCAGATTGAGCGATCCGCCGGGTCCGTCGATGATCGCAAAATGGGAGACTTTGCCCCAGAACTGCGGCAGCCGGCGGATCAAGTGCCCGTCGGCATCCAGGATTTCCAGCGTGCACGCGCTGCCCACGAACGCCTGGCTCTGGCCGTTCAAAAAAACGCCCGTGTAGAGCCCATGGATCCCTTCATGGCCCGGCGCGGATTTGAACCAATACGTCTTGGCCGCGCGGTAGACGGCCGGGTCCATCTCCGATGTAAAGACCCATCGCCGCTGTCCGCTGCGGTCGAAGGCGATCACCCGTTCGTCGACACAACCGGCCAAGAGCAGCCCGTGCTCGGGCCACCATCGGATCACACGGATCGCGCCGTCGGCCGGAAGCTGCTGCGTGATCTGCCCCGACGCCGAGAGAACGTAAACGGTCTTGCCGGCGGCGGCGTAGATGCGATCGCCTCCCTCGTTGCTGACGGCCGTCATGTCAACCACCTTCTCTCCCACATCCG
>DQVB01000429.1 GCA_015661985.1 Planctomycetota bacterium
CGGACCGACTGGCGCCAGCCGCGCCACGCGTCGGATCGGTCCGCATCAACCTTCAGCCGCGCCGCCCGCCGACCCAGCCCACGCGGGGCCGCCGTGTCCAACCCCAATTTGATGCCCGGGCCAGCGCCGGTAGAGGACCAGCCTTCCGGTTCGTTCTGGCCCCGTTCGAAACTCGGGTTTGCGACCCGATTGGCCGGGCTCGCCACCAACGCCGCGTAGTCCCAGCGGCGCTTGGTTGCCATTTCAAAGGACCGCGAAAAATAGACGTAGTACGTACAGATGCTCCGCGGCGGCAGCGAAGCCTGAAAGACGAGCCGCTCGTCGGCCAGGAAATGGGGTATCGCTTCGCCCCGCAGTGTGACCACCAGGCGGTCCGGATCGACCGGGCCATGCCAATGGGCTCGCAGCCGCTCCAGCCCCACGACAACCAGGGCCGGCCCCAGCGGTCGATCGCCGAGATTTGCCACGCGGACCACCGCACGGCCGTCCCACGAACTACCCGGCCCGTCCGGAGCGGGTATCCACTCGGCGCCGTTGCCAACCGCCTCCAGCTGGACCCTCTCGGGCTTCTCGCACGTCACCTGCAGGGGGCCCGGTTCGACGCATTGGAGCGTGACGTTGTCGAACCAAGCCGTGCCTGTGCCGCGTAGCACCGTGCCCAGGTCCGCTCGCGTGGCCTCGACCGGCGCCGTGAACTCGGCCTCGACCTGCCTCCAACCGTAGGTGCCTCCGCCGCCAGAGAGCATCGGGGCGATGAGCATCGGGTTATCGTCGTTTCCGATATGGATGTACCAGCCGGCGAAGCCCCTTACGTCTTCCGCTCTCACCCACGCCCGCATCCGATAGCGGGCTCCTCCGATGACGGCGATCCCAGCCTGGCGCGTGGCGATCCAGGTGGGCTCGGCGCCCCGTGCCACCACCGTTTTCAGACACCGCTGGCCCGACTGCGGGTTCTCGGCCGCCCAGCTGGCTCGATGTGTGGCGTCCGGCGGGTCGTGCCGCCACCCCAACGGCTGATCACCTTCGCCCAGCTCCAGGTCGCCGTTGACCACTCCGGGATATCGCTCCAAGAAATCCGGCACGGGCCACGCCGTGGGGTTGTCGAAGTAGACCCAAACGGCCGCTTCGCCTCCCGCCGGACAATCGGCCGGCACGACCAGCGTGCTGCCCGGCGGAATGGGGCCTTCTTTGACGAGCTCCCCTTGGCCATCGCGGACGTCGAACAAAAGCTCCTCGCCCCGGGCGTTGCAGACCCGAATGGCTTCGGCCCGCTTGCCTCCCAGCGCCGCCTGTCCCTCATCCGGACCGATGGGAACGGCCACGGGATGTCCCCGGGCGTCACGGTCGCTCCGGTTGCGTATCACGACCCGCACGCGACCATGCCACCAGCCGCCACCGTCGGCGTAAAGCGCGTCGTGCCACGCCGGCCCTGCAGCGGGAAGCTTTGCTACCAGACCGGCCACCAGCCATAGGGCCCATCCCCAGCTCAACGTCGCCAAGCCGTTCATCGCTCGCCTCGCCAGCCGTGCCAACAACCTGCTGCCCCTCCACAGACATTACACCTCGGCCCAGGCGTTCACAAGTCGGCCCCACCCCTGCATCGCGGCAATGGCTCGGTTCATTCTGGCCCCTTTCCGGGTGACAGCCGCCGGAAGCGGTTCGTTCGTAGTCCCGCCTTCAGGCGGAATGATCGTCCCCCGTTTGCCGGCGCTCCCATTCCGCCGAAAGGCGGTACTACAAACAGAGCAACAACTTGCTTGGCTCCCAGACTCTCACCCGGTTTTGAACCACGGCGCGGCAATCCATTGCCACTGTCCTTTTGGCGGGCCAACCACAGCGGGTACGGCGTTGGGCCAAGGCGGAGCCATAAAAAGAAAAAGGACCGCGCCCGTGCCCCGGAGACGGGCGCGGTTCCAACCGGACAAGGGTGAGTGGCTAACCCGGGATGAATGCGGCAGTAGGTTTATCGTCCGTCCGGCACATCCGAATCAACCGGAATCCTCAGTAGGACCGAAAAACCGAGAAAAATGGCCGCCGGAGGCGTTTCTGGCTGCTGGAACTAGGAAAGCTCTACGCCCTTTTGCCCCATCAGATCACATGCGTTTGCGCCTAACGTGGGTCCAAAAGCCCACTGGGGTGACGGTACGGGTAAACGTCGATACGCCGCATGGGTTAAAACAGCCGCGGACCATCGACCGGTGGTGGCGGCGGAACTTCTTCAGCAGGAGCAGCCGGGGGCTCGTCCGTGCGGCCAGGAGCTTGTCTGGCTCGTTCCGGTGAGGACCGTGGGCCGGATTCAGGCCCCTCGGCCGGCTGCAAATCCCACGGGTACACGGGGCGATAAATGTAACTGTTGGGCCCGGTCTGGATCACCTTGTGGCCCAGCGGCTGTTCAACCCGATTGATGAACGGATATCCCCAGATGTCCCCTGGCACCCAAGGCCATGGTTCGAAAACCGGTCCGTAAACGCCCGGGTAGGCCCGCAGTGCCCGGCTGAACCGCCGGGGAAAACGCCGCCAGCCCGCCCGGTAGGGATGGAAATAGGGGTAGGCGTACCGGGCCGCCAAGCTGGGCGCCAGTCCGTAAGGGCGGATCCACGTGTTGTACCAAACCAGCTCGTTGATGATGCCCACCTGGGCATCGATCGTCTCCCGCCGCCTCGCCTCGCCTCGCTGGTGGGCCTCTCGGCCAGCATCCAGGGAGTTGTACGTGTCCGATAGGGCCGGTTCCAGCCGCGGGGGCGGTGACGCCGCGGGCCGTCGCTCCTCCAGGCCCAACTCCTGGCCTTGGACGATGGTGGCCAAAACCAGAAACCCACCCAAACCGATCGCTTCCCGTAGCAGGGTCGATGGCCTTTTGCCGGACATGATCTCGCCACTCCCAAACCACCCGCTCCGGGGCTGGTGGTTGCCTAAGCCGAAGGGTAACTCAAAAAGGGCAACTCGAATCAGTTCAGTGCGGGAACTTCGGCGGCCGGACGACTCCTGAATCGAAAGCAAGGCGCTTCCTTCTGCCGGCGTCGGCTGCGCCGCTGCGGCCTGCTCCTGTAACCCAGGCACCACTCTAAGCCTACCCAGGGATGGCAGGCGGGGCAAGCGATCGGGCCGCACAGGGCCGGGCGCCCAAAGGACGATCAGACCTCCGGGGGCAGGCGTACGCCGAACTGGTCGGCCAGTTTGGCCAAAGGGGCCCAATTGCGGTCATCCACCGGGATCCCCTCAGCCAGGCGGCGGGCCAACATGCGTCGCTCCGGATCCCCGGGCAGCGTAATCTCGTCCACCCCTTCGACCCTCGGGCACCTACGGATGAAGTCCACCAGCGTGGACACCTCGTGGCGGAAATGGTCGGCGCCGCCGAAGTGTTCCGGATCGAGCACCAGCATGAAAACGCAATTGCCGATCTGGTTGGGCGGCACCTCGCGGGCACAAACACCGCCAGAGAGGGCCCCGGAGAAGATCTCCACCATCAGGGCCAAAGCGAACCCTTTGTAGGTCTGCGAACCGCCCATAGGCAGAATGCTGCCCGGTGGGTCCGCGTACAGCTGGTTGGGGTCGTTGGTTGGCCGGCCTTCGCTGTCCAACAGCCAGCCGTCGGGACACGGTTGGCCGGCGATCGTCTTCAGCCGGACCTTGCCTTCGGCCACCACGCACGTACAGAAGTCGATCACGATGGGGGTGTCGCCGTTAGGGATACCCACGGCCAATGGGTTCGTGCTCAGCCGCGGCGCCTTGCCCCCGGGCGGCGCCACGCGGCAGATCGCCCCGTGGTTGTTGACCATCATCATGGCGATCAGGTCGGCCGAGGCGGCCATCTCGCAGTACTGGCCCAACCGCCCGATGTGGGAACAGTGGATCATGGTACCGACCGCCACGCCCGACGCCTTGGCCTTTTCAATCAACCGCTCGGCCAGCCGCTTCGCCTGGGTCTGGCCGAACCCCCAATGGCCATCCACGGTGAGGATCGAGGCGGTTTCGCTGACCACCTCGAACTCGGCGTTAGGCACCACCTCGCCTTTGCGCGCACAATCCAGATAGTAGGGGATCCGCATCACGCCGTGGGAATCGTGGCCGCGCAGGTTGGCATCCACCAGGCTGCGGGCGATCAGCTCCGCTTCATGCTGTCCCAATCCCCCGGCCGCCAGCAATTCCGAGGCGAAGCGAATCAAGTTGTCGGCTGAAAAGACCGGCACAAACGACTCCCTCTCGTATCCGTAGACTCTCGCCGGCGTCCCGCCGACCGTTGTTGCCCCCCGCCGCTGGATGAGAACCTACCATAGCACACCCGCGCCGTCGCGTCATCCATCCCCGGAGGTGGCCGCCCTTTCCGGCCAGCTCAGTTGGCCCGAGGCAGCCCATTGGCGCCGGGCCTCGAAAACCACAACCCCCACGCTGACCGACAGATTCAAGCTCCGAGCGTCAGGCCGGACAGGGATGCGCAGCGCCCGCCGGGGATATGCCTCAAACATCCATCGCGGCAGCCCCTGCGATTCGCTCCCGAAGACCAACACGTCGCCCTGGGCAAAACGAACCTCGCTGTACGGCCGGGCGCCCCCCTTGGAAAACAACCAAGGCGGTCGATGGCACAGGCGCCGCTGCAGGGCATCCCAATCGTCCACCACCTCCCATACCAACTGGGGCCAATAGTCCAGCCCGGCACGCCGCAGTTGCCGGTCATCAATCCGGAATCCCATGGGACGCACGAGCCACAACTTAGCGCCGGCCGCCACACACGTGCGCCCCACCGCCCCCGCGTTGTACGGGATCTCAGGCTGGTACAAGACAACATGGAGCAGCGGGTCGTACATGGCAAGCTCCGCTCACCGGCTCGCGGCAGCACATCAAAGGAGGAGAGCAAGGCTGGGGCGAGGAAAAAGTCGCAAAGTAGCCTCCTCGTTTGCCCGGAACATAAGGAATCTGTCGGGGCAGTCTGGGTGGTTGAATCTGGGCAAACGGGACCCGCGGGGACGCTTGTCCTACGAGACCCGCTCACCTTAGTTCATCGGCCCAGCCCCCCCGGGTGAAGCAAAATCGAAGCAGAAACGCTGAAGCAATCCTTCTTCGTTTTCATCAGCCCAGCCCAGGGGCGGGGCGCCTGCCACACCAATCACCCGGAAGCTCGGCCATTTGGACGGTTCCCGACACCCCCAACCTGTCGAAACAGGAGCGACAAGAACGGCCCAGCACCATACCGCACCTACGCTAGAGATCGGCCTCCGGTTAGGGGGGTTATTTTCCTGTTTGCTGGCAATACGGCCA
>DQVB01000545.1 GCA_015661985.1 Planctomycetota bacterium
CAGCCGGGTTGGGTAACACAGTACTCCAAGGGGAGTCAGATCCTCAAGTTGTTACCGTTCATGGAGCAGAATCCGCTCTTTGATCGGATCGACTTTGTGGGGAAGTACGGCGGGGGGTACGTCACCGGGGTCGATGTGCAGATGTCCGAGCTGGGATACGGACACAAGTACTGGGGACCCTCGCGGAATGACCAGCAGGATTTGGCGGGTTTCAGGTGTCCGTCAGACGATTTTGATCATTTGCCCGTTGTCTCGCACACCAACTACGGCCCCTCGATGGGCAACCAGTTTATGCCCGATGGTGGGAGGTGTCCGGGCCTCAACGGCAACGACTTCGGCACGGGACCGGCGGCCCACGGTGACAGTGGCCGCGACGATACGGGCATGCGCATTTCCGGCGTTTTCTCCCGTTTCTCCTGGGCCGCCAAGTTGAGGGACGTCAGAGATGGCACATCGAACGTGATTGCCATGGGCGAGATCCGACCACTTTGCGGTGACCACATGCAGTATCATCCTTGGTCGCATTGGAACGCCATTTGGACGGCCACCGTGGCCCCGATCAATTGGCCCACCTGCCGCAACGAGCAGGGCGGCAAGGACGATACCACGGGCGGCGCCGAGGACTGCAACCATTTCCGGACATGGAACATGTCGATGGGCTTCAAATCCCGCCACCCCGGCGGAGCGCAATTCCTGTTTTGCGATGGGTCCGTCCATTTCCTGTCCGAGACGATTGATTACATGACCTATCAGCGACTCGGAGATCGCAGGGACGGCCAGCCAGTAGGCACGTTCTGAATGGGTCTAATGTTCCGCGTTCACCTGCCACGCGCTGGCCGAGACCGACGCTCAGGGCATGGCGGGTACGCTTGGGAGGAGTCAGCCATGAGGATTGTGAGGAAGGTTTGCGTGCTGGCGGTAGCATTGTGTGTGCTGGTCGGATGTGCCGAAGAGGGGCCGCAGGTGGTCCCCGTCACGGGAGTTGTGACGTACCAAGGTAAGCCCGTGGAGGGGGCCAGAGTAATGTTCCATCCGCTCGAAGGGGGCGCCCGATCCAGTCATGGGACAACCGATGCCGAGGGTCGTTTCGAGTTGTCCACCTTCGGCATGAACGACGGGGCCCTTGTGGGAAGACATGTGGTGACAATCAGCAAAGTCGACCTGCCTGAGGAGGGCACGGCCGTCGACGTGGAAGCCTTGCAAAAGGGCGGGTACGCCGCGGGCGGGATGCCCGGGTATGAGAAGATGATGGGCCCCGGCGCGGGCGGCAGAGGAACCCAGCCCAAGAGCGAACTGCCGCCCAAGTATGCAGATAGGAAAGCATCGGGCATTGAGGTGGAGGTGACTGTCGACGGGGAAAACGAGTTCACCTTCAACCTGAAATAGCCGGCCGGCCGTGCGCGTTCTGGTTTGCCGGTGGCGCAATTGAAGCTGTTTCCTCGCTCAACGAGGGGAGGGGCGCGGCAGGGCGTTGTGGGACGCCGAGCCGCTGCCCGGGTTGCCGGCCGAGCGACTGTGGTGCACTCTGAGCAAGCGCGCCCTGAGCCCGTTGCGCCTTTGTTCCCCTCCATCCGCAATGAAGCCGGCACACGGTGGGCTTGCGCGGCCTTCGTTTCCATGCTCTGGAAGCTTTTGGACATGGCCAGCCCTCTGCGAAGGGAGTGGTGGCTGGATGCTTACCTCCAAGTCGCACAGCAGCTGGAGACGGACTCCCAGTACACCCCGCGCGGTGGCCGATTCCTGGGATACCGGGGCCCGGCGTGGAAATATGTCCAGGAAGCGGTCCATTGGGCTTGTGAACAGAACCTGCCGGCGCTGGAAGCGCGCAAAGCCTGGTGCTGCGGAGCCTGCCTGCTGGAGACGATCCCCAGTGTTCTGTACATACTCATCCGCTATGCCGCGGACCTGGAAGGGGCCCTCATCCGAGCCGCCAACCAGACGCAAGAAAACGACACCACCGCCATCGTGGGCCCGGCTGTCGGGGCTCTGCACGGCGAGTCGGCCATCCCGCAACGATGGATCAACCGGCTTTCGGGCCGCATCGCGGAGCACGACGACCGGAGAATCTCCCAGCTTATCGATCGGGCACGCGCGGCATTCTGGGAGAGCTGAACCAAGGCCGAAGGGTAAATGGCTCTCCGCAATTGTGTAACGGACGACCCGCGGAAACCGGAAACGCGACGCACGAAACGCGAAACAAGCACGGAATCCGAAGTTCGAATGTCTCAAACCGACCAGACCACCACCGACTGGTGTACCGCAACCTCCGGATAGCAGGCCTGCCAGGGCCGAATGCGCGGCAGGCAGGCCTGGGTTTTTGTCATTCGGATTTACACATTCGGATTTGTTGCCAGGAGTGCCACAGTCACCCGCGGTCATTTAGAAGTAGACTCGGCCGGTGAACCGGCAGCCCACCAGGTAGAGGTTTTGGTCCTTTTCCTCGATCAGCTCCACACGGACCACTCGGGCGCTGTAGTGGTTGACGGTGGGAGGCGCTCCGAGGGAGACGACCAGGCTTTCGAAATCGGGCGGCCGCGGCAGGTAGAACGAGAACCCACCGGCGGAGAGGTCCCGGAACTGCACCTTGAAGAATTTATCTCGCGAAGGGATCAAGCTGCCGTGCATGGGAGCTATTCTCTGAACGTAGGGGTAGTTGAGTCGGGGGCTGGATCGCTGCTCCTCCATTTCTTCCAGCCCTGCCGTCTCGTCCTGGGCGGGGTGGCTGCGACGAAGGTGTTCGCTTTTCAGGCGGCGGGCGAGCCCGGCCAGCTGTTGGCCGACGGCCTTGACGAAGAGCGTGTCGGCCATGGTGAACTGGCGTCTCGTTTGGGCCAGCGCGCCGAGCACGGCGAAGGGTTGGCGATCGATGGTCAGCGGCACGGCAAACCCGCTGGCCGCGCCCACCTCCAGCAGAGCCGCGTCATGGAAACGGGTCTCCGCCTTCAGATCGTGGCTGACCACGATATCCCGCTTTTCCAGGGCGTAGGCGGCCAGTGGTTTTCCTTGAGGCTTGGGCAGCGTCTCGGCGCCCAGGGCCTCCAGCTGGCCCCCGCGGCCTCGCACCAGGATGCCCTGGCGGAGCGTCTTGCCGTCGCTGGCCACCTCGCCCACCACTGCCATGTCCGCCCGGAGGACCTCCACCAGGATGCCGGCCGTATCCTGCAACAGCGCAGCGAAGGACAATTCGCCGGGCTGTCCTGGCCCTGGCTCCTGGCGTGCTGGAGGCGCCTGTTCCGCAGACGGTGTCTCACACGCCGATGGGCTAGAAGAAGTACCTGCTTCATTCATCGTTGTCGACGCAGTCATATCTGGATCCTACCCGTAAAGCAACATCCAACCAGGCGCATTCGCTGTCCGCTGCGTTCGACAGGCTCGGTGCGAACCACCCTGGCCGTGAAGTAGCTTTCCTTGGGTGCCCGCCCGAGACTGACGACCAGGCTGTCGAAATCCGGCTGTCGCGGGAGGTAAAAGGCGATACCGCCGGCGGAAATATCGCGGCATTCCACTTCGAAGAAATCCTTGCGTGCCGGGATGCATCCGCCGTAGATGGGAGCGATCTTCTGGCGGTAATGGTACGCTCGGCGCGGGCTGCTGCGCATGTCCACGGTGTACGTGTGGCCGGCACGCTGGAGGGCATCCGGCGCCGGGGGCTGCGGCGTCGCGGACCGCTGGGGAACGTCTGCGGCCGCCGGGGGCACCTCGGGCGACGTGTCCTGGCTGTCGTGTCGGCGGGCCAATTGCCTGCGCAGTCCGTTCAGTTGGCGAGTGGCCTCGGCAGCGACCCGACGCACTCGCTTCAGCTCCTCCTGGGCGTGGAAGCGGCCGATCGCTGGGGCCAACATGTGGCCGATCGTCTCGGCAAAGGGGGCATCCCGGGCGGTGAAGTGGCGCTCTTGTTGCGAGTAGACGGCCAACATGCCAAAGACGCGGCCATCCAGGGCCAGGGGCACGGCCAACGCGCTGGCCACGCCCATCAGCGCCAGCGGGGGATCGTCAAAGCGTCGCTCGCCGCCCAAATCTTCCACAACCACGGGGCCTTCAGCGTCGATGCAGTAGGAGGCCAGCGAAGCGTTGGGGTCCGCCGAATACGTGTGGGTCGCCACCGGCCCGCGCTCGGCGGCGCCGGCGGCCGAGATCTGCACCTCCACCGTGGCCCCGTCGGCTGCCAGTTGGCCAATGCCTTGCCAGTCGGCGCCGAGCACATCGCTCAGCAGACAGACGGCATCGTGCAGGAGGACCGTCAACGCCGCTGCGGCCGAGCTGCGGCGGCCGAAGGCCAGAAGCGCCGCTTGCTGGCGCGCGCGATGATCTTGGCCGCACTGGCCCACCAGCCCTTCCAGCATCTGGAGGGAATCGGCTGCTGACGCTGGCCCGTTTGTCGATGGCACGGCCATCCCTCGGCGCAAAACCCTCTCGCTTGCGGCGCGGCGGCTTCGCCCGCCGGTCAAACGTTCTTGGATGAGACGCCGTCCCGGCATTTCCATCCTCTATTGGTAAGCATAGAACACCCCCGGGGCCATGGAGTCGGGGCGGACGCGAACATTCCGAGACCGACGGAAGCCGGCCGACGGCCTCCCCGGGCCGCGCACACCGCCCAACCGTTGCATTCGGCGCAATCGCACGGTCCCAGGGCCTCGTCCCCAGCCGCCAAGTTTGGCATAATGCCGGCCAACGTGGCCGCCCACTCATCTTTGTACGACCCTTGGAACCAAAGGGAGGAAACGGATCGATGAGACCTTCGCTTCGCATTGGCGGATGGGTGCACCTGTGGCTCGCCGTCCTCGCCGTGGGGCTCCCTCGGACGGCGGACCAGCCGGCCGCGGGCGCCGAACAGCCGATTCCGACGGTGGCCAGCCGGATCGAGATGGCTGACACCGTCACCCTGGCCACACTGTCCAACGGGCTGACGGTGATCGTTCAAGAGAACCACGTGGCTCCTGTGGCCACGGTACGGTGTTTTGTCAAGAACACAGGCAGCGCCTTTGAGGGCCGCCACCTCGGTTCCGGCCTGAGCCACCTGCTGGAACACGTCGTTTCCGGGGGCAGCACCCGGCGCCGTACGGAAAAGCAAATCGAAGAGATCATCGATACCTTCGGTGGGGCCACCAACGCGTACACGGCCAGCGGCGTGACGGCTTATTACATCAACTGCCCGGCGCGGAACGTGATGAGCGCCATCGAGCTGCTGGCCGATGCCATGCAACACGCGGCCTTGCAGCCGGAAGAAGTTGAACGTGAACTGAAGGTTGTCCGCCGTGAATTGGCCGACGGCGAAGTGGACCGGCGGCGCGTTCGCTGGAAACTGCTCCATTGGACGCTGTACACGAGGCATCCCCTGCGTCACCCGACGATCGGCTATCTGGACCGGCTGGAGCGCATCACCCGTGACGTGATGATCGAGTTCTACCGGAGCCGTTACGTTCCGAACAATCAAGTGTTCGTGGTGGTCGGCGATGTCCGGACCGATGCCGTCCTCGAGGAGGTGGCCCGCCAATGGGCTGGCACGCCGCGCGGCCCGGAGACGGTGGTGGCCATGCCTGCCGAACCCCGACAGCTGGCTCCCCGCCAGGCGTTCCACCAGATGGACGGGGCCACGTGCGACCTCGTGGTCGCCTGGCCGACCGTCCCCCTCTCCCACCCCGAGCTCTACCCGCTGGATCTGGCCGCCTACATCCTGGCCGAAGGCGAAAGCGCGCGGCTCCAGCGGGTGTTGAAGTACGAGCGGAAGTTGGCCCTGTCGGTTGGCGCCGCCAGCTACACGCCTCATTTTGCGAAGGGCCTGTTCGCGGTGACGGCCAGCACGATGCCCGAGCGATGGGAGGAGGCATGCCGGGAAATCCTGCGACAAGTCTATCGGCTCCGCGACGAGCTGGTCGATCCGACTGAACTGGCCAAGGCAAAAAAGCAAAAGGCGGCCGAGCTGGTCTTTGGCCAGCAGACGGTGGAGCAAGCCGCGGAACGCCTGGGGCGCAACTTCCTGGCCACCGGCGACCCCTTGTTCGACAAGATCTACGTGGACCAGATCCAGCGGGTTACGGCCGAACAGATCCGCGCCTCGGCGCGTCGTTACTTCGTTCCGCAGCGGCTGAACCGCGTCGTGATCCTCCCGCCCGGCCGGGCCCCACGCGGTCCCAAACAGCGGGAGCGAACGGCGGAAGGCCAGGTCCGATCGCTTCAACTTCCCAATGGGCTCCGCGTGCTCGTCAAACGCCATGCGCACCTGCCCATGGTCAACATGCAGGCCTACGTGCTTGGCGGATGTCTGGCCGATTCGCCCCAGACGGCCGGTCGTTCGACGCTGGTGGCCAAGATGCTCGACAAAGGCACCGCGTCGCGCTCGGCCCAGCAGATCGCCACGTACTTCGATTCCATCGGCGCTCGATTGGCCATCAACTCCGGCCGGAACACCATCTACGGCAGCCTGACGGTGCTCAAAGAAGACTTCCCCCAAGCAGCCGCCCTGTTGGCCGAATGCTTCATCGCGCCCACGTTTCCTCAGGAGGAGTTCGACAAGGTGAAGGCGCTTGCCCTCGGCGCCATCGCCCGGCGCCGCGACGATCCACACCAGGAAGTGATCGAGCTGTTCTACGACGCGCTGCCGGCGGATTGCCCGTACCATGTCATCCCCGGCGGGAGCGAGTCATCCATCCGGGGGCTGACGGCGGAAGACGTGAAAGCCTACCACACGCGCTACTTTGTCCCCAATAACATGCTGGTGACCGTCTTCGGTGATATCGAACCGGAACAGGCGGTCGAGGTGATCAAAGAGCAGTTTGGTAGCCTCAAAGCGCATCCCGATTTCGAACCCGTCCCACTTGACCACACCCACGTCCTTGCGGAAAACGTTACGCGACATAAGAAAACCGGAAAGCCGACGGCCATGGTTCTGCTGGCCTACGCCGCTCCGGGGATCCGCCAGCGCAAGGATTTCGCGGCGCTGATAGTGCTGGATGCCGTCACGTCCGGATACACTTACCCCGGCGGGTGGTTGCATAACGAACTCCGGGGCCAAGGGCTCGTCTATTTCGTCCATGCCATGCCCATTACCGGGCCGGTGCCCGGCTACTTCGCCGTCCTCTGTCAAACGCGGCCCGAAGCCGTGGACGAAGTGGTGGGCCGGATCCAACGAAACTTGGAGCGAGTGAAGCAGGGGGCCGTGACCGCCGACGAGTTGCAGCGGGCCAAGCAGATGGTCATTGCCTTCCACGCCCAGGAGAACACGACCATCGCCGCCCAAGCCCAGCAGGCCGCTTTGGACGAACTCTATGGCCTGGGCTATGACTACGATGAAACCTTCGATGCTCGAATCGAGGCGGTCCGGCTGGAGGACGTCACCCGCGTGGCCCGCCGGTACTTCACCCGCTACGTGCTGGTGACCACGTCGCCGGCCGACCGTTGACGTCCTGCGGCGTCGGTGCCCCGTGGTGCCCACGGCATAGACCCCAGCGTTGCAAACCGGCAAAGTAGAATGGACATTCCTGTCCGCCGCAAGCGGCACGAAACGCGCAATAGCCTGGGCATCGTAGATGTCACGAAATGCGAGTTTTGCCGCACGAGCCGGAGTCGCCGGCCGAGCCCGTTTGCTCCGGCCCGGCACCTCGGGCGGCGGCCTTGTCCCACCCTGACCCACAAGACAGGACGAGCCCGGCAAGGCGTGGAGGGACACGTCGCATTGCATCGGGGGCCGCCAGGTTTACCGTCCGGGGAAGCAGCTCTGGTGCTGTTATGGGTAAGTTGGCCATCCTGCTGGTAGGGAGTACAACGCGGGACGAGTTCGCCGATGCGGTCGGCACGCTGGAGCGATTCGGCCAAGTCGTTCGAGCGGCGGACTTGGCTGAGGCCACCCAACTGGTGGCCGCTGGCCGAGTGCGGCCCGATCTGATCGTCGTGGCCCAGGCCTTCCCCGGCCAGTTCCGGGGCGACGCGTTGGAACGCCTCTGCCGGGCCGCGCCGCTGAGCCGGCTTGTAGGCCTGTTGGGCAGCTGGTGCGAAGGCGAAACGCGCACCGGGTCGCCGTGGCCGGCCGCGATCCGCGTCTATTGGCACCAGTGGCAGCCTGGGGCCGTGCGCGAACTGGAGCGACTGGCCGCCGGGTCCGGCAGCACCTGGAGCCTGCCGGTGACGGCCAGTGAAGAAGAGCGGCTCCTGGCCCTGGCCGAACAGCCCATCCACCGGCGCCAAGGGCGCATCGGCATATGGGCCAGCCAATGGGCGATGCTGGACTGGCTCCAGGCCGCTTGCCTGCGCCGGGGTTACACCCCGCTGGCCATGGGGCCTCGGCGGGCCGCGCCAGCCGGCGAACTTGCTGCGGTGATCTTCGACGCCGCTGACGGGCCCGACTGGGCGGTCCATTCGCTGGAGCAGTTGGCCGCCGCGCGGCCGTCGGTGCCCATCGTGGCGCTGATGGACTTCCCCCGGGCCGAAAACCACCAGCGACTCTTCGCTGCCGGGGCCGCCGCCGTACTGTCCAAACCGCTGTTGCTGGACGACCTGTTCTGGCAACTCGATCAGTTCACATCGCTTACCCAGACGCTGTGAATCGGGTAGTATCAACAGATGGGAACCCGAACCCGCTGGGCCAAAGGACACAAGGCTGAGACGTCGAGCCGCGAGGAGAACCGCTTTTCATGGCTTCAACCCCGGCCAAGGGCACCTATTGCGTCGTGTCGCTGGGGTGCCCGAAGAACCTGATCGACTCCGAATGTATGCTCGGCCATCTGGACCGGGAGGGGTATCGGCTCGTGCCCGAGCCGCAAGGGGCCGATTTCGTGGTGATCAACACCTGCGGGTTCCTGGAGGTGGCCCGCCAGGAGTCGCTGGCGGTGATCGACGAAATGTTGGCCCTGAAACGCCAGGGGCGACTGGGCGGTGTGATCGTGGCCGGGTGTTTGGCTGAGCGGGCTGGCCAGCGCCTGTTGGCTGATCGACCGGAGATCGACCAGCTGCTGGGGGTGTTCGCCCGCCAGGAAATCGCCGCGGCGGCTGGGCGCGTGATGACCGGGGACGGCAGCGAAAAGGCCCTGCTGCTGCCGAAAGCGGCCGCGTCGACGGGGGACGGCGGGCGGCTGCGATTGACCCCCAAACACGTGGCCTATCTTCGTATTGCTGAGGGATGTGATCGACATTGTAGCTTTTGTACGATCCCACAGATCAGGGGCCGCTATGTGAGCAAGCCGGAGGAGGTGGTGGTGGCCGAGGCCGAGCGGTTGGCTGCCGAGGGGGCGCGCGAGTTGATCCTGGTGGCCCAGGATTTGACCTGGTACGGTATGGACGTGGGCGCACGGCCTCGGCTGGCACACCTGCTGCGGCGGTTAACGCGAGTGGATCGGATCGACTGGATCCGGTTGATGTACTTGTACCCGATGCACGTGACGGACGAATTGATCGACCTGTTGGCCGCCGGAGGCAAGGTTCTGCCCTATGTGGATCTCCCGCTTCAGCACATCAGCGACAGGGTGCTTCAGCGGATGAATCGCCCGGTGAGGCGGCGGCAGATCGAGGCATTGGTTGAGCGGCTGCGGGAGCGGATTCCGGGGTTGGTGTTGCGGACGACGATGATCGTGGGCTTTCCCGGCGAGACGGAGGCGGAGTTCGGGGAGCTGATCGAGTTTGTCCGCCGGTGGCGATTCGAGCGGCTGGGCGTGTTCACCTATTCCCGCGAGGAGGGCACCCGCGCGGCGGAGTGGGAGGACCAGATTCCCGAGGAGGTCAAGGAGGACCGGCGTCACCGGTTGATGGTCGAGCAGCAGGAGATCGCTTTTGCGTGGAACGCATCCCAAGTGGGGCGGACCCGCCAGGTGCTGATCGATCGGTGTGTTTCGGCGCGCCAGCACGCCTACGCGGGCAGGACTTGTGCGGACGCCCCGGACATCGACGGCGTGGTTTACGTGACCGGTGGGGGCCTGGCGCCGGGAGACTTGGTGGATTGCCAGATTGTCGCGACTCATGATTACGACCTGGTGGCCGTCGCCACGGGCACGCCCTGCTAGGTTACTTGGTGGGCGAAGCTTTGCGCTATCGAGCCAGGTTTTGTACAGGCTGTTGTACACCGCCTCACATGCGGCAGTTGGTCTGAGGCACAGCCTCGCTAGAGTCAGGGCGTCGTGATGCGCACGTGGCGCGTTGATGATTGCAGGACGGATGGCCGATGGGTGCATTCGG
This sequence comes from Planctomycetota bacterium, assembly GCA_015661985.1. Lineage (GTDB taxonomy): Bacteria > Planctomycetota > Planctomycetia > Pirellulales > Thermoguttaceae > SZUA-1497. The sequence goes on from DQVB01000545.1 coordinate 10,162, forward strand.
CTTGAACCCGGACGGAGCCCCTCGTTTTTCCCGGGGACTGTCCTGATGGGGGTGGCCGGAAGGCCTGGAATCGGTGCATTATTTGGAGAATCGATGATGACATGAAAGCAAAGGAAGGCATCCTCCGCATATTTCGGGCACAAGGACGGAGGATGCCTCAGGAGCGTGATCGAGGTGGACGGCAAGGCAGCTCCCGTAGCGACGGAGGCCGAGCTGGGCGTGCGGCGTCGGAGGGGCCAACACGGGAGGGGTTGTGGTTGTCAACGTCATCCGGGTCGGCAAGGGCGGAAGGGGAGGAAGAAAAGGCGGAAAAGACGGGGGCATAGGAGCAAGTAATGGTCGGAGCGCGACGGTGGTGGTCATGTACACGCTGCGTCGTGGTGAGGAGGGGAAATTGGACGGGCCGATCAACAAGAAGGTGTGGGGGTGAGAACCGTGCCTTCGGGAAACCAGCCGGACAGCTTGTTGGTGCGCCGCATTCGGGC
>DQVB01000155.1 GCA_015661985.1 Planctomycetota bacterium
CCCGGCTGACGCGTCTGTGCAGGACGAGCAGCTGGCCCAGCGACTGGCCGCGGTCGGGGCGTCCGTCGAGCGATGGGTATCGCTGGTGCCCCTGGCCCGCGGAAAACACTCCCTGCAAGAACGGACCATCGATCTGGTGCAGCGCATGGTGGCGGCCGCCGCACATGGGGCAGACGCCGTCTTTGTGGCTCGCCCCTTCGATGAGGAGGTGGGCCTGTGGAGCCTGCGGGGCGAGCCGACGGAGCTATTCCTGCCGTGGCGGACGACGGTGCTGGCGATCGGGGAAGGGCAGTGGTTGGGCAGCATCCAGCTGCCCCAGGGCAGCCGCAACCACGTCTTTGTCCGGGACGATACCGCGGTCATGGTGGTGGCTGCCGAGCGCCCCCGACGCGAGGTTTTGGCCCTGGGCGAGGACGTCGAGCAAACGGATGTCTGGGGCCGAACGTCCCGCCCTGAGCGACGGGATCAGCGGTGGGTGGTCCCCGTGGGTCCCCTGCCCAGCTTCCTCACCGGCCTTGACCCGCGGCTGTTCGGCTGGCGTCAGGCCTTTCGCCTCCAGCTGGAGCCGCTGTCCAGTGTGCCGGGGGTGCCCGTCAATGGCCGCTTCCACTGGAAGAATACCGCGTCGCACCGCGTCGCCGGACGGCTGCGGTTGGTCATGCCGGAGGGCTGGAAGGTGGCCCCGGCGGCATTCGACTTCCAGTTGGCTGCAGGCGAGTCTTTGGAACAAGGTTTCACCGTCACCCTGCCGTTCCGCGTCCTTGGCGGACGGCATCCACTTCGGGTGGACGTTCAGATCTCTGCGCCGGAGGCCATGCGATTCAGTATCTTTCGCCACGTGGAGGTGGGCGCCGCCGTGCGATTGGCTGCCACGCTCCGCTGGACCGACCGGGGTGTATTGGTGGTCGAACAACGGTTGAGCAACGATTCCGACCAGCCGGTCAACTTTCTGTGCTATCTGCTGGCGCCCCATCGCCGGCCCCTCAGCACTCGGGTGGTCAACCTCCGCCGAGGCGAGGACGTACAAACGTACCGGCTAGCTGACGCAGCCGCCCTGGCAGGCACGACGCTCTGGTTACGGGCTGAACAGATCGGCGGGCCGCAGGTGCTGAACTACCGGCTGGTGGTCGAGCAGCCGCCCTGAGGCGGCGCCGAGAGGTCCGGCCGCTCCGACGGGGTCGAGCGAACGAGAGAAGGGGATCTCCGCAGTGCCTCCCGGCTTGGGGTCGGCGCCGGCGTCACGACCGCCGTCAAGCCCTCGTCTCTCTGTTCGGGCCCCCTGTCTGCTCTCTGTTCGGGCCCCCTGTCCGCCGCGCGGTGAACTTGGCCACGTCGTTGGGAGGGTCAACCTTTTTTCAATCTGCGAGGGATGGTGAACGAATACAGACAGACGACGGCGCCGGTGGACATGAGGCTCCAGGGCGCCCAAGGCGCGGGGTCGATCACCTTGTGCGGACCCGGCCGGGGTGGGGCGAGCATCCCCGGCTGGCTGGCCGGCGCCGGAGCGCGGGCCTTGAGTACGAACTGCTTGACGCCCAGGCACTGGGCGCCCAGCAGGAGCAGAAAGGTTCCGAGGGCCAGGAAAAAAGACCGCCACATGGATCTGATCCTCCGTTTCTCTTCATCGTCGCCCGGGCCGGGAGACTGAAGTGAGCGGCAGCGCCGGGTGCCAATCGCCGGGAGAGGCCGGGGCTTCTGGCAACGGTTTTCCCAATTGGGCAGGTTGCCGTATCCGTGCGGGGTGGCCGCTGGCGTCGGATCTGCGGAGGATAGGGGAAATGTGCGCTGGTGTGGTGCGGCAAACGGGGGAAAGAGGATCAAGCGGGGAATGCTTATGGATTTTTTCGGCCCGGCGGACCGATGGAGGATTCAAGCAGCCCCCGCTTTCTGGTTGTACGCATCTTGCCCAATCCCTATAATAGTGGGTGCTGCACAAAGGGCGGACAGATCGCCAGGGAACGGAGTGCGGGAGCATTGCCGGGTAAGCCCAAAATCGTCTGCGTTGGTCGGTCCCGCCAGATTGCTGATCGGCTTCTGGGTGACGCCGCTGGTTCGTATGAAGTGGTCCTGGTCGAGACCCCCTTGGATGTTCTGGGCCACTTGGGACCCGAGGTAGAGGGTGTTGTTTTTGGGCAGGACGTGATCCAGCAGGCCGGTGATTTCGGCACCTTTCTGCTCCATGACCAGATCATCCAGTCCCTGCCGGACGGGGTTGTATTGCTGAACAGCGAGAACCGGGTGTTGTGGGGCAACGCCCGGATCTGTCAATGGGCCGGACGGGAGCAGGTGGCGGGAGAGAACTTCTATTCGCTCCTGGGGAGCCCGGAGATCTTGGGGCCCGACTTCTGTCCCTTCCACTCGGCGCTGGCCACGGGCCAGGCCAGCAGTTCCACGTTGCGCAGCGAGACGGGCCGCTATTATCAGCTCCATGCGGTGCCCGTGCACGAACCGCAAGGCGGCTGGCGGCATCTGATCGTCACCGTCCGGGACGTGACGGCCGAGATGCTCCAGCAGCAGAAGCTGGCTGCCATCCACCAGGCCGGGATCGAGCTGGCCAACCTCACGCCCGACGAGCTGCTGGGCATGTCGGTCGACGAGCGGGTGGAGCTGCTGAAGTCGAACATCCTCCACTTCACCAAGGACTTGTTGAATTTCGACGTGGTGGAGATCCGGCTTTTGGATCAGAAGACGGGCCGGTTGGAGCCCCTGTTGGCCGAGGGGATGGAGCCGGAGGCCGTTGAGCGGGTGCTCTTTGCCCAGCCTCAGAACAACGGGGTGACCGGGTTTGTGGCGGCCACGGGGAAGAGTTATTTGTGCGAGGACACCCAGGAGGATCCGCTCTATTTGCCAGGTGCCAGAGGAGCGCGCAGTTCGCTGACTGTGCCCCTGCTGCTGCACGACGAGGTGATCGGCACGTTCAATGTGGAGAGCCCTCGGCCGGGGGCCTTCACCGAAAGCGACCTTCAGTTCCTGGAGATCTTCGCTCGCGACGTGGCCGTGGCGTTGAACACCTTCGAGCTGCTGCAGGCCGAGCGTGCGGGGACGGCCGCGGCCAGCGTGGAGGCGATCCACAGCGCCGTGGCCCTGCCGGTGGACGAGATCCTCAACGACGCCGTTCACGTCATGGAGCGGTACATCGGGCATGAACCGGAGGTGGTCCAGCGACTGCAACGGATCCTGCGCAATGCGCGGGACATCAAACAGGTGATCCAGAAGGTGGGGCAGAAGCTGGCTCCGGCCGAGGCCCTGCCGCACCCGCCGGAGGTGTCCCGGCCGGCGCTGCGCGGCCGGCGCATGTTGCTGGTCGACGAAGACGCTTCGGTGCGCGAGGCCGCCCATGCGCTGCTGGAACGGGCCGGATGCATTGTGGAAACGGCCCCCAGCGGCTCGTTGGCTCTGATGATGGCCCGCACCAGCGACTACGACGTGGTCATTGCCGATATCCGGCTGCCCGACTTTTCGGGCTACGAGTTCATGTTGGAGCTGCAGAAAGTCATGCCGGTCGAGCCCTTGCCCTTGATCCTGATGACCGGTTTTGGCTACGATCCGGGCCATTCGATCGTCAAGGCCCGGCAGGCTGGGCTGAAGGCCGTGCTGTACAAGCCGTTCCGGTTGGATCAGCTGTTGAGCACGGTGGAGGAGGTGGTCACCAGCACTCCCCGGCCCGTGAGGCAGGCGTGAGGGGAGCCGACGGGCGGCGCGACCGGGCCGGGTTTTCCGTTCCCTCGCATCGCTCGAAGATGCCGTAACGGTCTTCGCTTCGTCAATGAACGCAGTCTGTCTTTCGGTGGCACTGGTCGGTCATGTGGCCCTGTGGGCGGCGGCCTTCAACCGGGCCCACAGCACGGGCGTTTCCCCGCGCCTGGGACGGCTGTTCGGTTTCGCTCCCCTTGCCCCGGTACTGGCCATCCCCGCAGCCTATTTCGGCCAGCTCGGTTGGGCGGGCCTGCGGCCGCTCGACCCCGGAGTCGAGCTGCCGTGGGGTTGGATGCTCTACGGCGTGCTCTGCGGGTTGGGAGCCATCTGGGTGTGCGCCCTTTGGGGCCTGCGGTGGATGTCTCGGCGGCCGCCCGGCGTGCTCTGTGACGAGCGGGCCCGGCGGCTGGATCTGGTTGCCAAAGCCGAGCGAACGTCTCGCGACGGCTTCGGCCGCCACCCGCTGTTGTGGCTCCCGGGCAACGAAACGTTGCAACTCGAACTGGTCGAACGGGCAGTGGCTTTGCCCGGGTTGCCCCCGTCCCTGGATGGCCTGTGCATCGTCCACCTGTCCGATTTGCACCTCAGTGGGAAGGTGAGCCTGGGCTATTTCCAGCGCGTGGTCCAGTACGCCAACCGGTGGGAGCCGGACCTGGTGGCCATCACCGGCGACCTGGTGGAGCGGAACAGGGTTCTCGATTGGGCCCCTCAACTGCTCGGCGCGTTGGAAGCCAAGTTCGGCGTCTATTTCACCCTGGGCAACCACGACGCCATGATCGACCACCGCCGTCTCTGCCGCGCGCTGGTCCATGCCGGGCTGGTGCACCTGGGCGGACGGAGCGTGGAGCTATCGATCCGGGGACAGTGCGTGATCTTGGCCGGCAACGAGCTGCCGTGGTTCCCCCCGGCTCCCCAATGGCCGGGGACCGATGGCGACGGGCGAGGCCGCCGGCTGCGGATCGCTCTGGCCCATACGCCGGACCAGCTGGAGTGGGCCCGAGCCCATGGCGTGGATCTGATGCTGGCGGGACATCTGCACGGCGGCCAGATCCGCTTCCCGCTCATCGGGCCGGTCCTCTCGCCGAGCCGTCGGGGTGTGCGTTACGCCTGCGGTCTGTTCGACGTGGCGCCGACCGTGCTACAGGTTTCGCGCGGCGTCTCCGCAGAGTACCCGATTCGGATCAACTGCCCGCCGGAGATCATCCGGCTCGAGCTGCGTGCACCCGTGGCGCACCCAGTCGCTGAAGGCGCGCTGGAGGCGCCGCTGCTGGAGCTGGCCCGTTGATCGGCTGCGCCGGGTCGGGCCCGTCAGTCCCAGTGTTGGGCTGTGCTCGATTGGTCCGATCCGCCGGATCTCCCGTCGTCATCAACGTTGGGCGGCCGTGGGCTTCAGCCGGGCTGCAAGGATGGCCAGCAGCTGATCGTTGTCGATCGGTTTCTGGAGCACACCCGCCAGTCCCAGGGCGGCGTAGTCGGTGGTCATCGTCAGGTTGTCGCCCACCGAGCTGAGCATGTAGATGGGTGCGGTGTTGCCCAAGGCCCTCAGTTCCTTGACGAAGCTGGTGCCCGTGTCCACCTCTTCCATCATCAGATCGAGGATGATCAGGTCGGGCTGGACGGCCTTGTAGCGACGCAGGCCTTCTTCGCCCGTCTTGGCTGTGGCGACGAGGTAACCGTTGGCCTCCAGGACTGTTTGCAGGCAGAGCAACAGGTCTTCGTCGTCGTCGACACAAAGGATGACGTATTTGCCGTCTTGCATGATCAATCCCCGTGGAAAGACTGGCGGTCTGCGGGCAGGCCGTCACGCTTGCCGTCGGCTGACCCGGATGAGTTCAGATGGTCCCCGTCCCTGTTGTGTGGCTCTTCGTGCCCGGACGGGGCGCTTTGCCCGGCACCCGGCGGCTCATATGTTCCAATGTACCCATCGCGGAGCGCTCTGTACAGGTGGGCGGCCGCGGCGCGAAGGTTCTCGCTCGCCTGGGGCGACAGTCCCTCGCCGAACGGATCGAACCGGTATCCGCGGATGGCGATCAGCCACGCGGGCACTTGGGCGCCGAACAGCTCGTGGGCCAGCGCCAGCACGGCTTCGGGCCTGAGGGCGTGGGTCGAGAAGCTGGCCCATTCGGCTCGTGGCTTCAACGGCTGGATGCAGAACGGTTCCGGGCCCGCCCGAGACGCATCGGCGAAGAGCACTCGGGTATGTTCGGCCACCGCGGCGGCGTCCTCCACGGCCAGCTGGTAGTTGCTCAGGACGGTCAGACTTGGGAGTTTCCATCCGAGGGCGATCTCGGCCAAGGCCGGCCCCAGTCCATCGTCGTAGCGGCCGGGGTTGCCGAAGCCGATCAGAAGTGTCTTGGCCGAGGGGGCGCCCACGACTAGCCTCCCCGCTGTTTACGGTCGACGAGTTGCCCCTGGCAGTCGAACAGTTCGACGACCAGCGGCATCTGACCGAGGGCGTGGGTGGCGCAAGACAGGCATGGGTCGTAGGCACGGATGGCCACCTCGACATGGTTGAGCAGCCCCTCGGTGATTTCCGGACGTCCGGACAGGTAGGTCGCGGCAACTTGCTGAACGGCCCGGTTCATCGGTTCGTTGTTGCTCGTGGTGGAGACGATCAGGTTGGCCATGGTCACCTGATCGTACTGGTCGACACGGTAGTGATGGAAGAGTGTACCGCGGGGTGCCTCCAGGATCGCCACGGCTTCCTCGCGTCGCGCACCGCGGACCATCAGTTCCGTGCCCTGCAGATCGGGGTCGTGGAGCAGTTGGTTGATCTTTTCCGCCGCGTGCAACAGTTCGATCATGCGCGCCCAGTGGTAGGCCATGGTGTTGTTGTTTGGTTTGCCGTCCGTCAGTTTCATGAACTGTTGGCGAGCGGCCTCGGCTTCCGGTGTATCGATGGAGTCACAGGTGTTGATCCGTGCCAGGGGCCCGACGCGGTACCAGCCCTCCTCGGGGCCCAAGGGTTTGATGAAGGGGAACTTCATGTACGACCAGGGCCGCACCTCTTCGGCGATATGGTCGGTGTAACTTCGTGCGGGCACCTGGTCAAAGATCACCTCGCCGCGTGCGTTGACGGCCCGCAGCAGGCCGTCGTACAGTTCCATGGCCCCGGAGGCCTGAACCAGGCTGAGGTGGTTCGACTCGAAGGAGCCGAAAGAGGCCAGGCTGTCCAAGTGCGTCGTGGTGTACTCGGCAGCCAGCCGCACCGCGGCGCGGGCCCACTCGAGGATTCGGTCCATTTCCCCCCGCAGGGCATCGCGATGGGCGGGCGACAGGTTCTGGTTCACCCCGCCGGGGACCGCTCCGATGCCGTGGATGCGCTTCCCGGCCGTGGCCCGGATCACCTCCTGGCCGAACCGGCGCAGGAGGATCCCCTGGCGAGCCAGGTCCGGATAACGGGCAGCCACACCGAACACGTTCCGTGTCGACACATCCGAGTCGAAACCGAAAAGCAGATCCGGCGCCGCCAAATGGAAAAAGTGCAGGGCGTGCGATTGGAGGATCTGGCCGTAGTGCATCAAACGGCGCACCTTCTCGGCCGTGGGCGTCAGTCTCTCTGCCCCCACGATCTGGTCCATCGCCTTGGCCGCGCACAGATGATGGCTCACCGGGCAGATGCCGCACAGCCGCTGGACCAGCACGGGTACCTCCCAATACGGCCGGCCTTGGATGAATCGCTCAAACCCACGGAACTCCACGATGTGGAGCCTCGCTTGGGTGACCCGATTCTCTTCGTCCAACAGGATGGAGACTTTCCCATGGCCTTCCACCCGTGTGACCGGTTCGATCACGATCCGCTTGGTTTGTTTGGCAACCACTTTGTGCCGCCTCCTCTCTCAGCGTGTCGTCAATAGGCTTTGCCCCTGCGGCGGGACGGATCAGTCATACTTGATCAGTTCGTACGGCAGCTCCACCGGCTTGCCGTGCAGCAGCGCCAACAGGGCCTCCCAGATGGCGTCGGCCGAGGGCGGGCAGCCGGGCAGGAAACAGTCGATCTTGACCACTTCGTGGCAGGGGTACACCTTGTCCAGAAGCAGCGGGATTTCCGCGTCGTTGGGGATCCGCCCGTTGGTGTTGTGCAGGGTCACACCGTGGCAAAACGCCTCTTCCAGGCACTCCTTCAAAGGAATCATGTTCCGCAGCGCCGGTACGCCGCCCATGATGGCGCAATCGCCCAACGACACCAGCACGCGGCAGTGGCGGCGGAAATCCTGGAGCACGCGCACGTTCTCCTCGTTGCAGCATCCCCCTTCGATCAGCCCCACATCAACCGGCCCCCGGAAACGCTTGAGGTCGTTGATCGGTGATTTGTCGAACTCCACCAGCTGGCCCAGTTCCAGGATCCGCTCGTCGATGTCCAGGATCGACATGTGGCAGCCGAAGCAGCCGGCCAGGGACGTGGTAGCGATTTTCGGTTTGGCCATTGATTCCAGTCCTACCGTGGAGCAAGCGTCCTCGCTTGCTCGACAACCAAAAGGGACATCACAAGTTACGAAACTCAAATGACGCGCCCAGCATGCGCTCATTCCGGCGCACAAGGAGGCTATCTTGTCTTCGGCGCCTTCTCCGGCTGGGTGTCCGAGCCGATCGGCCGCTGGTCGAAAGGACGTTGGCCGATGGGCACGGTGAAACCTTGGTGTTTGGGAACCAGCGCCCCCACAGGGCAGACTTCCAGGGCCTTGTCCGTCACCGCCGCATCCGTATCGGCCAACCGGACGTGGGCGTTGACAGCCACACGTTTGCCCGGCCCCCGGCCGTAGAAACCGAAGACATGCTTGCCATCCACGTCGCGCGACGCGCGCACGCAGCGGGCGCAGAGGATGCAGCGGTTCCGGTCGATGAAGATGTCCGGGTGGGACGCGTCCAACTCGCGCTGGGGCCAGAGGTACGGGTACCTCGGTGCCGTGATGCCGAAACGATAGGCCAAAGCCTGCAGTTCACAGCTGCCGCTCTTCTCGCAGAACATGCAGAAATGGTTCCCGTCGATCAGGAGCATTTCTACCAGGTCGCGGCGAAGTTCCAGGAGTCGCTGGCTGTTGGCCTCCACGAACATCCCTTCGGCAACCGGCTGGGTGCAAGCCGACTGGGGGCGGCCGTTGACATAGACGGTACAAAGGCGGCAGCTGCCGTGGGGTACCAGCCCTTTCGAGTAGCAGAGCCGCGGGATCCAGATGCCTGCCGCCTGGGCGGCTTCCAGGATCGATTGGCCCGGACGGCCCTGGATGGGGCGCCCGTCGACAACTAGGTTGATCGTGTTGTTCATCGGAAGGGACCTCTTGTCTCGTTTCGATCCGACAGGGTTCGGTTCTGTCCGCGAACCTTCGGGCGCCGGCAGGATGGGCCGGGCCCAGCCGGGCGCGGAGGGGATGTCTACCCAGGTGTCACCGCCGGTCGCGCGCCGGTGGCGGCCCTGGCTTCGACCAGTGCCGCTTCCAGGTCGAAGGCGGGCCGGCGGCCGTCGGTCGGCTGTTGGACTCGGCTCTGGTAAACGCCGCGGAAGTTATCCAGGGTGGTGAGGACCGGGTTGGGCGAGGTTTGGCCCAGCCCGCAGCGGCTGGCCGTCTTGACCGTCTGGGCCAGACGGCGGAGATAGTCCAGATCGGACGGCTCGCCCCGGCCCGCTCGGATCCGCTGCACCCGCTCGCGCATCAGCACGTTCCCCACCCGGCACGGCGTACAATAACCACAACTTTCCTCGATGAAGAAATCCAAGAACTTGTTGACGATCCAGAGCACATCACGACTGCCGTCGAAGACCATCACCGCGCCGCCGGTGGACAGGTCTTCGTAGCAGATCCTTCGTCCAAAGCCTTCCCGACCGACCATCTGTCCGCTGGGCCCGCCGACTTGGACGGCCGCGGCGTCCTCGGCCCCGCAAAGGCGAAGCACTTCGGCCAACGTGATACCGAAGGGCACTTCGTAAACGCCCGGCCGGGCACAGTCGCCGGAAATGCTCAGCAGCTTAGGCCCTGCGCTCTGGGACGACCCCTCTTCGGAGAACCATCCCGGGCCGTGTTCCAAGATGCGCGCCACACAACAGAGTGTCTCCACGTTGTTCACCGTGGTCGGGTGGGAAAGCAAGCCTTTGTCGGTGGGGAAAGGCGGCCGATCTTTGGGGTCCCCCCGGTCGCCTTCACAGGAGCTGATCAGCGCCGTTTCTTCGCCGCAGACGTAGGCCCCGGCCCCCAACTGGATACGGATATCGAAATGGAACCCCTTTTTGCCCGCAATGTCCCGTCCCAGAAGTCCCTGGCGGCGGCGCCCTTCGAGCACGTGTTCCAGGAAGGCACGCAGATAGGCATACTCGGCCCGGAGGTAGATAATGCCCATCTCGGCCCCGACGGCGTAGGCGGCGATGGTCATCCCTTCGATCATCAGGTCGGGCCGTTCGGTGAGGATGACGCGGTCCTTGAAGGTTCCCGGCTCGCCCTCATCGGCGTTGCAGATCACGTATCGTCGCTGGCCCTCGGCGGCCCGGGTGAAGTCCCACTTCATGCCCGTCGGGAACCCGGCCCCGCCCCGGCCCCGCAGTCGCGCCGTCTTGACGTCCCGGATCACTTCGACAGGGCTCATGGCCAGGGCCTTGCTCAACGCCTCGCCCGGCGCCATGTGGCCGAAGATCACCCGCCCCGGTTGGCGGATGTTGTTGTGGACCATGGCTCGCACCAGGTCGTGGCCGTTGTTCCCGTCACCGAAGCCAAAGGCCCGCACGACCTTTTCCGGGGACCCGTCTTGACGAAGGATCTCCACGATCCGCCGTGCCGAATCACTGGACAGTTGAGTGGCCACGACGTGGTTGATCAGCGCCGCCGGGGCCTGGTCCGACATGCCGATACAAGGGGTCCACTCCAACGTGAACAGGCCGTCGGCCGTCGTCTGGCCGAAGCCGATCCCCAGGGCCTCCTGGAAAGCGGCTCCCACCCGCGCCGCCCCCTTCATCTCGTCGATCACGTTGTCACTCAGACGGATCACGATCCGACCCTGGGGCCGATCGCTGAGGAACGCGTAGAACGACACCAGCCCCTCCACCTCGACCCGAGGTACGCCCATCGAGCGGGCCATCGCATCCATCGCCTCGGGGCTCACGTAGCGGTACCGCTCCTGGACCGCGCGGGCCAACTCCAACAACCTAGATCGATTGCGCCCCAGCTCGTGCGAGACGCGCCGCACAAAATCACCTACCGATTCACCCATCGTGACAGTATCCACCTATCGAGTCGGTCGGTTCACACCGCGGTCAGGCCACCCGCGGACAAAAACATCCACCTGCTGCCCAGAGAAGCTTCCGACACTGGCCACTCGTGCAGCACCGATCTTCGATTAAACCGGATTGTTCGCGTAGGCCGGAACAGCGCAAACGCGATTGGGCGTGGCATACACTGTGCTTCGGTTTGCTCGTTGGCCGAGCCGCCGAAGTTCCGGCAGAGGCTGTGTTTGCTCCTTCCGGCCTACGAGGTCCCTGAATATATCCATCCAAATCTGGGGCGGGACGCGAGCCCCCGTCTCGGAGAGACGGGGCTACAACGGCCACAACGCCCAACGTCCCTGAATATGTCCATTCGAATCTGGTGCGGGACGCGAGCCCCCGTCTCGGAGAGATGGGGCTACAACGGCCACAACGCCCAACGTCCCTGAATATGTCCATTCGAATCTGGTGCGGGACGCGAGCCCCCGTCTCGGAGAGAC
>DQVB01000166.1 GCA_015661985.1 Planctomycetota bacterium
ACAAACGGTTTCAGCGGTGGGCCTGCGGTCGCCGCAAAGAACGGACCTGGGCGCAGAACGGCGCAGCGGCAGGTCGAGCCCGTTTGCGCCGGCCCACCGCCACGGGCGACGACCTTGTCCCAGCCTACCTCGACCCCCACGGAGCGTGACGGCTGGCTTTGGGTACCTGTCGGGGAGACATGATGATGCGGATTTCGAGGATGTCGAGGGCGGCGGCGCTGTTGCTGCTGGCTGTGGGTTCTGTCGTCACGGGGGCGGAGGAGCGGCAACAGTCGGACGCGCCGGCCGTGCTTCCGGTGTTCTCTCTCAACGGTGAAGTGGTCGAGGCTCCTGGCGGCGATGACTTCCTGTTTGGCTCCTTCAACGCCAAGCCCCTGAAGGACATCGTCGCCCGGATGAAGCAGGCTCGGGACGACGAGCAGGTGAAGGGGGTGGTCCTTCTCGTCGGAGACGCCTCGTTGGGCTACGGTCAGATCGAGGAGATCCGCCGCGTGATGCACGAGATCCGATCGGCCGGCAAAGACGTGTTCGTCCATGCCGAGGGGCTTTCCATGAGCCAGTACGTCTTGGCGTCCGGCGGCACGCGGATCAGCGTGGTTCCCACGGGCCCGATCATGATCCAGGGGCTGTTCTTGGAAGAACTCTACGTCCGCGGCTTGCTGGACATGATCGGCGTGAAGCCTGATTTCATGACCTGCGGCCGGTACAAGAGCGCCGCAGAGATGTTCATGCGCACCGGTCCCAGCCCGGAAGCCGAAGAGATGATGAACTGGCTGGCCGACAGCTTGTACGACACGGTGGTGCGGCTGATCGCCGAGGGGCGCGGCGTGCCGTCGGACCGGGTGCGCCAGTGGATCGACGGGGCGGTCTACACGGCCGGGAAGGCCAAAGAGCTGGGAATCGTTGACGCGGTGGAATACACCGAAGACTTCCTGGAATTCGTCAAAGGCGGGTACGACGGACCGGTAAAGCTCGTGCGGCGGTACGGCCGCAAGAAGCGTGAGGAGATCGACCTCTCCTCGCCGCTGGGTTTGATCAAACTGTGGGCCCAGTTGATCCAGGGCCCCAGCCAGAAAGAGCACGACAAACCGGCTATTGCCGTGGTGTATGTGGACGGGCCGATCGTGGCGGGCCAGCCGCAGGCCGACCCCTTCGCCACGGGCGGCATCGCCTACAGCACGCCGATCCGCAAGGCCCTGGAGAAAGCCGCCGAAGACGATTCGATCAAGGGCGTGGTGCTGCGAGTGGACTCGCCGGGCGGTTCGGCGGTGGGCAGCGAGGTGATCCTGAATGCCACCAAGCGGGTCAAGGAGAAAAAGCCTTTTGCCGTCTCCATGGGGAACATCGCCGGCAGCGGCGGTTACTACGTGGCTTGCGGCGCCGAGACGATCTTCGCCGACGCAGCCACCATCACCGCTTCCATCGGCGTGGTGGGCGGCAAGTTCGCTACGACCCAGATGTGGAACAAGGTGGGGATCAGCTGGAAATCCTTCAAGCGCGGGGCCAACGCCGGTATCTTGGCCTCCGAAGGCGTTTTCTCCGATTCCGAACGGGCGCGGATGCGGGAGTTGCTGGGGGATATCTACGAAGCGTTCAAGGCCCATGTGGTGGCGGCCCGCGGAAAACGGCTCAAGAAGGATGTCGAAGAGCTGGCCGGCGGCCGCGTGTTCACCGGCCAGCAGGCCCTCCAGCTAGGCCTGGTGGACCGCCTGGGCGGCCTGGATGACGCGGTGCGCCATGTGGCCAAGCAAGCGGGCATCGAGCAGTACGAGATCCGCGTGCTCCCCCGTCCCAAGAGCTTTTTCGAGATCCTGCTGAGCGACTTGGACGGCGATGAGGGGGATGAGGGGTCGGTAATCGTCTTGACCGGCGGCCGTGGATCCCGGCTCGGGCTGCTGGAGGTGGTGCTGCCCCAACTCCGTAGCCTGGAACCCAGCCGGCTGGATGCCCTCCGCCAGGCGCTCTGCCACCTGCGGCTCCTGGAGCAGGAAAAGGCGATCCTGGCGATGCCCATCTTCCACTTGGGCCGCTGATTGTGCTGGTTGTCTGCCCAGCGCCACCCCCTTGTAGCTCGGCTTTCCGTAGCCTGGCTCTGCAGAGCCGAGCGTACTTTGTCTGTCCCTCTCGCAAACGCCCCCCGGCAGAGCCTCAAGGTGGTAGGGTGGGTCGGGCGGCCGCCAGGCCGCGCTGGCCCACCATGGTCTGCTGAAGCCAGCGCCGAAGGCGTAGCAGCTGCGCCGTGGGGCCTTTCGTCCGATAGTGACTGAGGCGATGGATGGGCACCAGACGTGTGGCCAGATGCCGTTTGGTTTCCAGGTAGCCCGCCCCCATGTCGTAGAGCCGGTCGCCACGCTGGAAACCGTCGCGCACGGAGTAGACACAGACCAGGTGTCCGGCGCCTTGGCGAGAGACACCGGGATCGAAACCGATGCGCACGCCGTAGATCGAGGGTCCGCAGCGATAGTTGTAGGCAAAGGCTGCCGGTTGGCCATCCACCAGGAGCAGGTTCAGGTCCAGGGCGCCCAGACGGACGGCCGCGACATGGGCGTCACGGAAGAAAGACCGAACGCTCTGGTGGCTGAGTGTCGTACCCGTGACCGAGGAGCCTTGCCAACTGCGCCCGGCGACGCGCACGCAGGCATCGAACAGATCCCAACGGGGGTCCGTTTCACCGTGGGGCTGGCCGCCAGGCCGGTAGCGGATATAGGTGATCCGGCCTCGCCTTTGCAGACACCGCTCCGCGCGGCGGAACGAATGGCGCCACTTGGCCGGACGGCTGGCCAAGTAGCTTTCCCACGAGCCGTCCATGTCGATCACGGCGGTGGTGTCCCACACGGTCCGGTAGGGCGGAAAGCCGGCCTGACGCATGGCCTCTTCGAGAGGCTGGGTGGCCCATTGGGAATCGACCCACCTCAGGTCGAGGGCGTCCCATTCCGGGGGGACGGATTTGAGGAAAGCCAGCGCCGTGGCCAGCGTCGCCGCCGGGTCGGGACCCACAGGGCCGTAGAACGAGGCCCAATCGTCCAGCGGATAGGTGAGTACGCGCAGCGGGCCGGCCCGCGTCCGCTCGCGACGGACCACCAGCGGCACAATCCCCGTCACGCGGCCCTCCTCGGTCACCACCAACACGCGCAGGCGCTGGGCTCCCGCAAAGTGCCTCCAGTAGACCTCCAGCCACTCGAGGGTCTGGAAGAAGGATGCTCCCGGTGTCTCTTCCCACAGACGAAACCAGTCGGACCGCAGATCGGCCAGCCCTTCGATGGATTCGATTTGGCGCACGTCGCTCATGAATCGCCTTCTCCCCGGCCGGACAAACCGGCCCCGGCCGCCCGGGGTCGACGCGGCAGGCCACGACCGACGGGCATCGGTATCCTCTATGGCAAGCGTAGCTCAGCGCCGGCGTCCCCGTGGCGTCGGCCGCCGCAAAACGGGTACAATCGGCCTTGGCGTCGGCGGAACCGAGCGCCGGCCCGCATCCTGGCCCCCTGCTGGCGGACGCCCGAACAACCGGCCAAAATGGACCGCGGCGACGGAAGGACCACTGGCCACAGCGCCGGCCGGGTTGGTCGTTTCGCCCGTTTTTGCGCGTGATGGGAGCGATTCATGAAGGCCACCAAACACAAATCGGATCGCTTGACTCGCCGCAGAGCCCTGGCGCGGCTCCTGGGCGCGTCGTCCGGATACGCTCTGATCGCCCACCGCGCCTGGGCCGCCCCGCCGGCCAGCGGCAGCAGGCTGATGGAGACACAGCGCACCGGCGCGGAAATCATCCAGGTGACCACCGAACGGTTCGACCAATCGAACATCTACTGCGAAGTGCCCTACTGTTCGAAGGATTCGCGACTGTTCGTCTACGCGCGACGGAAACCCGACCCGTCGCCCAACCGCACCCAATTCGTGGCCGTGGAACTGGGAAGCTGGAAGCAACATGTGATCGACACAGCTGTCAGCCTGTCCGGCTGTGCGATCCGGCCGGATGGTGTGTTCTACTACCTGAAGCAGGGCTCGGACGGCCAACTCACCATCAGGCAGGTTGATTTGGCCGACGGACAGACCAAAGAGGTGTACCGCTTCGAACCGAAATGGTCGATCCGCAGCCTAGGCACCGTATCGGCCGACGGTCGCTACTACGCTGGTGGGACGATGACCGAGCCGGGATGGAAGATCTTCGACATCGCCTTGGTCGATTTGGCTGAGGGCAGCCAGAAGATCCTGGATCGCGACCCTTTCATCCTGAACCCCCACCCCCAGTTTGAACCGGGGCGCGGCCGCACGCTGATGATCCAACACAACCGCGGCGGGCGGTACTCGGCCGACGGGCAGCTCCAGCGGCTGGTGGGCCCCGAGGGCGCCACGCTGTACCTGCTGGATGTGCCCGGCGGCTCGCGCACCCACCTCCAGGTGGGCAAGCCTCATACCACGCCCTGCACGGGACACGAGGCATGGATCGGGACCACGGGCCGGATCCTCCTTTCGGTCGCCGCTGGCGGCGCCTTTGCCCCGGAAAAGGGCAATCTGTTGGTCGTACGAGCGGGCGAGCCGGCCCAGGTGATGGCTCGCGGCTACCGCTTCGGTCACGTGGGCGTTTCTCGGTGCGGGCGGTTCTTCTGCTGCGACGATTGGAAGACGCCGTATCGGATCGTGGTCGGTTCGACCCGCACCGGTCGCTGTGCCGTGGTTTGTGAGTCGAAAACCTCGCCCACCGGCTCGCAGAACACCCACCCCCATCCCTACCTGACCCCCGACCTTCGCTGGGTCATCTTCAACTCCAACCGCACTGGCTTCGCCCACATCTATGCGGCCCGGGTGCCGGAGGGGATGCTGGACGAGCTGGATTCGTCGGCGTGAGCCGGTCCGGCCAGGGCGATTCGGCTCCGCGCGATCGGGCCCCGGTCACTGGACCCAGCGAACTTGGGGCGGCTCTGCCCAGGCGGTCCAGACGTCGGCCAACCGAGCGGCCTCTGGTCCGCCCCTGTGGACCCACACGCGGTACCGGAGTACCAGTGGTTTGTCTTTGGACAAGGGCACTTCGCGCTTATCCGGATAGGCGGGCATCACGCAATTGCAGTGACCATACTCGTGCAGCGGGCTGGGATAGTCCGGATTGCGGACATGTTCGAAGATCGCTAGCCCGGCCAGCCCGCGGCCGCCCGGAAACCGACCCGAATAATCCAGCCACGAGCGTCGCGGCGTGGCGTCGGGCGGGTCGGTGTGCACGGTGATCTGGCGCTGGTCGCAGGACGCGGCGCGCAGGGCGAACCCGCCATAGCCGTGCCCCGGCCTTCCCCCGATCGCCACTCCGTCGACCAACGCCGTCAGCTGGATCTTCACGTCGATGAACCGACCTGCGTCCCCCTGGGCAAAGGCACGAATCCAAACCTGTTCGCGTACGATCGGTACCTCGGATTTGCCGAACTTCCAGACGTTCCGGGCGGCAACCTCGGCGTAGACCGGACCGGACTCCAGGTGCGGGGTCCCCGCCGGCCGAGCCCATACACCGACCACGGCCCAGATATCGGCCACCTGGTCCTTCCAGCGGGTTACCGGCCAAGACCACCAGAGGCCGCGGTGATGCGGATGGTCTTGGGGGAAGTCGTCCGTCAGTGGCTCGCCGTCAGGGCCGTAGACCGGATGGATGTAGTCACCTCGGGCGTAGCTCTCGCCGGGTGCAAAATGGGCGCGTGTACCCGGCGGCACGGGGACCACGCCGTGGTTGTACCGCAACACGGGCCGGTCGCCTTCCCGCAGCTCGACGCACTGCCGCTGGTGGTCATAGCGAGCTTCGACGGTGCGGGAAGCGCCGTCCGGTACCAACCGGAACCGCCGCGTGCCGGCCCGCCCGGACGGCATGAGCCACCACAACCGGCCCCCGCTCTCACCCGCGCCGGCCGGCTCAAACTGCACGGGGACCGAAGCACCGTCGCCCGTCTCCACCAGCTCTTCCAGACGCCAACCGGTGGTCGCGTCCCGGCCTGAGAAAAGCGGCCCAGGCGTTTCCACCGCCACAGGCGATCCAACCCGTGCGGCGGCACCTTGGGGATCCGAGACGACCAGCACCGCTTCTGCGGCGCCCAGGGGCGAAGCACCGATCGCAACCCACCAGATGCTCCATTGAAGGATTCTTCGCCTCATCGATATGCTCCCTTCAGCCATCCCCTTCGGAATAACCCGTATGGACTGGTCACGATTGTACCGCCGCCGGCCGGGGATGTCTCGCAGCGAAACCGATCCTGGCCGGCCGTGGCTCGACACCCGGCGCCCGGCTCCGGACAACCGCCGGGCGCTGGGCCCCCATGCCCTTGCCAGAGGTGCTACCATTGTGTGGATTGTGAACGCCCGCGGAGCCACCGGCCGGGGAGTATCGATTTGGCAGGGGCGAGGGATCGCCCATGGCGGTTGCCCTTGATTTTCTTGGACGGATCGGCTTTTTTGATAGCCTTCTGGCCGGATGGGCGTGGGACGAGAGAAACCGACCCCCACGGCCGTCGCCCCGGGCGGCCCGTTCGGTCACCAGTGGTGGTGTTGCTGGCAACGAGGAAGCGATTCTGGACAGTTGGCGTGCTGGCGGGTGGCCGCCAGCGGCAAGAAGGAAAGGCCGTGGCATTCGATGAGTGAACACCGTCCCGCGCAAGCGTCGGAACAGCTCTTGTTTTACATGATCCTGGTGGTGCTGGTGGGATACATCCTTGCCGCGCTTGCGGGGCTTCCCCAACGAGGGGCGGCGATGATCGCCGCGGAGGCCCACGAGGAGGCGGGTGAGGAGGCTGGCCCCGAGCAGGCTGAGCGGGCCGACGAGCCGGG
This sequence comes from Planctomycetota bacterium, assembly GCA_015661985.1. Lineage (GTDB taxonomy): Bacteria > Planctomycetota > Planctomycetia > Pirellulales > Thermoguttaceae > SZUA-1497. The sequence goes on from DQVB01000166.1 coordinate 6,802, forward strand.
CCACGACGTGGCGATCCAGCATCCGCCCTACGTCATGGTCGCCCCTTTCGTGCTGTTGCTGGGCGCCATTGCCATCTTTCCCTTGCTGCCCCAGACCGAACACTGGTGGGAAAGCAACCTGCATCGGTTTTACGTCGCCGCAGGTCTGGGTGCGATTACGCTGCTGTATTACCTGGTACTGCACGAAGATCCGGTCGAAGGCCATTGGCCGGTGCACAGCATCGTCGGACCGACGCCCGACGGGTTGAACTTGCACAGCACTTGGACGGTATTGTCCAACGCCGTTGTGGCCGAGTACATCCCGTTCATCATGCTGCTTTTCAGCTTATACACCATCAGCGGTGGGATCCGCATCGAGGGCGATTTGCGGGCCCATCCGCTGACCAATACGGCCTTCATCGGCGCCGGCGGGCTGTTGGCCAGTTTCGTGGGCACCACCGGTGCGGCCATGCTGCTCATCCGTCCGCTGCTGGAGACGAACCGCGAACGGAAATATGTGCGGCACACGGTGATCTTTTTCATTTTCGTCGTGTGCAACTGCGGGGGGTGCCTGCTGCCGATCGGCGATCCTCCATTGTTTTTGGGCTATCTTCGCGGCGTGCCGTTCTTGTGGACCTTCAAACTGTGGCCGGAATGGCTGTTCGTCAACGGAGTGCTGCTGGCCATCTACTACCTGTGGGACCATTTCTGGGCGTATCCCCGGGAAAAACCGCGGGACGTCGCCCTGGACGAAAAGCGCGTGCGAGGCCTGAAGTTTTCCGGCGTCTGGCCCAATGCCCTGTTTTTGATGGGAGTGGTGCTTTCGGTGGCTCTGCTGGATCCCACAAAACCGCTCCCGGGCACGGAGTGGCACCCTTGGGTTTTCTTGCGGGAGATCGTCCAGTTGGGCCTGGTGGCCCTGTCGCTCATTCTGGGCAGTCGTGAAGTCCGGAGGGCGAACAATTTCAACTACCATGCCATCCTGGAGGTGGCGGCGCTGTTCTTCGGGATCTTCATCTGCATGCAGCCGCCGCTACAGATTCTCCATGTGCGAGGGCCCAACCTGGGGTTGACCAGCCCGATGCACTTTTTCTGGATCACCGGCAGCCTCTCCTCGGTGTTGGACAACGCGCCGACGTACGTGGTATTCTTTGAGACGGCGAAGACGTTGGGCGGTGAGAACTTGGTGCCGCCGGGGACGGGAGTGGCCGAACACCTGCTGATAGCCATCAGCCTGGGAGCCGTGTTCATGGGGGCCATGACCTATATCGGCAACGGGCCGAATTTCATGGTCAAGGCGATCGCCGAGAAGTCGGGGGTGCGGATGCCTAGCTTTTTCGGCTATCTTGTCTATAGTGGCCTGATCCTCCTGCCCGTGTTGGCCCTGACCACCTGGTTGTTCCTTTGAGAGTGCGTCCCGAAGACGGTGTCCCACGTTACGATCAGGACGGATTCGGAGCTGGAGCAGTTCTGCCAGCAATTGGTCAAGGCCGAATGGATTGCCTTGGATACGGAGTTCGTGGCTGAGCGGACGTATCGGCCACAACTGTGCCTGGTCCAAGTGGCCACGGCCGACGAGATGGCCATCATCGACCCGCTGGCCGTGACCGACATGCGGCCTTTCTGGGAGGCCCTTTCGCAGCCGGGCCATGAGACGATCGTGCACGCCGGGCGAGGGGAGGTGGAGTTCTGCCTCCGCGCCGTGGGTCGGCGGCCCGCCGGCCTGTTCGACGTGCAGATCGCCGCCGGATTGGTCGGGCTGGAATACCCGGCCGCTTTCAATACGCTTCTGTCCAGGCTCTTGGGCGCCGCTCTGCCGAAGCTGGAAACCCGTACCCACTGGGCCCGCCGCCCCTTGACTCGCCGCCAGATCCAGTACGCCCTGGACGACGTCCGCCACCTGTCGGCCCTCCGCCACCGCCTGCACCAGCGGCTGGAAGCCCTGGGACGGCTGGCCTGGATGGAGGAGGAGATGGCCCTGTGGCAGGAGGCGATCCAGGCGGCTGTGGCCGAACAACGCTGGCGGCGGATCTCCGGCATCTCCGGCCTGGACCCCCGCGGGTTGGCCGTGGCGCGCGAACTGTGGCGGTGGCGCGATGCCGTGGCCCGCCG
>DQVB01000623.1 GCA_015661985.1 Planctomycetota bacterium
CCCATATGGTGTGGGGAGAAGGGAGCGGCGGGGGATGGGCCACCCAGACCCGGTGGTCCAGCCCCTTGAACAGCGGCTGCCGGAGGTGATAGCTGCGCGGGGCCGAAGCCGCGCGCGGGCGGCCCGGCCGCGGGAAGGGGCGACTGCCGCGGAAAAACACCGTTTGGCTGGCCGGTTAAAGGCCGGGTTTGGGGACGGGGGATTCCGGTTTGGCCTTCGATCCAGCGGACCGCCTCTTGGGCGGCGCCGGGGCGCAGGCAGACCAAGGCAGCTGCGCCGAGGGCCAGAGCCAACAACGCTGGGTACAAATCTCGCGGCACCGCAGAGGTTCCGACTCGTGAGAAGACGAACAGGATGAGGGTCCCCGAAGTCTGGGGCGGGATTATAGTGGGCAAGCTAGGGCGGACGCAACACGGATTCCGCCAGCTCCAAGAGCTGCTCAGGCCCCTTAACCCGTTCTGGCAAGCGGAGATACGCACTGCGCTCATCGACCACCCGAAGCGCACCGCCGGTGCGTCGCACCAGTTGCCGGATCCGCTCGCTGGAGGAGTAGCCGAACACCAGATGCTGGTTCTCCTTCCGGATGCGGCGGATTTGCCACCCATGGGCAGCCAGGCGCAACCGGGCCAGTTGGACCAGTCGCCGCGCCTCCTCGGGCGGTGGGCCGAACCGATCGACGAGTTCCTGGTGGAAGTCTTCCAGTTCGGCACCATCGGTCACCCGGGCCAGACGGCGGTACAGATCGATCTTCAGCCGCATATCGGGCACGTACCATCGTGGCAAATAGGCTTGGCAGGGCAGCTCCAATTCCACATCGACGAAGGTTCGGGGGGGCAGGTGTTTCAGTTTGCGCACCGCCTGTTCGAGCAGCTGGCAGTAGAGCTCGTAGCCCACCATGGCGATATGGCCGCTTTGTTCGGTGCCCAGGATGTTGCCCGCGCCGCGGATCTCCAGATCGCGCATGGCCAGGGCGAAGCCGGCCCCCAGTTGGCTGAACTCTTCGATGGCCCGCAGGCGCCGCGCGGCGTTGGGGGTGATGTGTTTGCGGGGGTCCACCAGCAGGTAGCAGTAGGCGCGGTGTTTGTAACGTCCCACGCGACCGCGCAGCTGGTGGAGGTCGGCCAGCCCGAAGCGGTCCGCTTCGTTGATGAAAATCGTGTTCGCGTTGGGGATGTCCAGCCCGCTTTCCACGATGGTCGTACTCAGCAGGATGTCAAAACGATGGTTGACGAAGTCCAGCATGACCCGTTCGAGCTGGTGTTCGGCCATTTGGGCATGGCCGATCTGGAGCGACGCTTCGGGGACGATCTGGCGCAGCTGCCCCGCGACGGCTTCGATGTCGGCCACGCGGTTGTGGACGAAGAACACCTGGCCGTTGCGGCTCAGCTCGCGAAGCACGGCATGTCGGATGATCTCGGGGTTGAAGCGGGTGATGCGGGTTTCGATGGCCAAACGATCTTCGGGTGGTGTTTCCAGGTTGGAGATATCGCGAAGTCCGACGAGCGACATGTGGAGCGTCCGGGGGATGGGTGTGGCCGTCATGGTGAGCACATCGACGATGGTGCGGAAGGACTTGAGTCGCTCCTTGACGGCCACGCCGAAGCGCTGCTCCTCGTCGATGATGACCAGGCCCAGGTTGCGGAAGCGCACGTCAGGCGAGACCAATCGGTGGGTGCCGATGACGATATCGATGGCACCCTCGGCCAGCCGCCGGAGCGTTTCAGCCTGTTGGCGACGGCTACTGAAGCGGGACAGAACAGCGATTTCGAAGGGGAAAGCGGCCATCCGATCGGCGAAGGTGCGGAGGTGTTGCTCCGCCAGGACCGTGGTGGGCACCAGGACGGCCACTTGGTAACCGGCGTCCACGGCTTTGAAGGCTGCACGCATGGCCACTTCGGTCTTGCCGAAGCCCACGTCCCCACACAGGAGGCGGTCCATGGGACGGGACAACGACATATCGTGTTTGACCGCCTCGATGCTGGCCACCTGATCGGGCGTTTCGGGAAAGGGAAAGGAGGCATCGAACTCCCGTTGCCATTCGGTATCGGGAGGGAAGGGGATGCCCGGCCGGGACGCCCGAGCAGCCTGGATTTCGAGCATCTCGGCCGCCAGGTCGGTCACCGCGCTTTCCACGTTCTTTTTCTGGCGGCTCCATAGCCGACCGCCGATCTTGGCCAGTTTGGGCCGGGCCTTCGAGCCGCCGACGTACTTTTGGACTAGTCCCACCTTGGAGCTGGGTACATAGACCCGCGTGCCGCCGGCGAATTCGATGACCAGATGCTCTTCGACCCCTTCGCCCTTCTCCAACAGCTGCATGCCCCGGTAGCGCCCGATGCCGTGGGCCACGTGCACCACCAAATCGCCTTCGCGCAGCTCCAGGAAACTGTCGATCGGCTTGCCCAGCCGCCGGCGCACCGGACGCTGGATCTCCGTCCGCCGAAACAACTGGCTGGAGCTGATCAGGATCAGCCCTTCGCGCACCAACCGGAAACCACACCTCAGATGCCCCACGGCGTAATGGAGCCGACCCTGCCGAGCCACCTGGGTGCCGCTGTACATCTCGGCCAGCCGCTCCACCTCCGCCTCGGTCTGACAGACGAGGATCACCTCCTCTTGGCCGGCCACCTCTTCCAACTCCTCGCGGACCTTGCCGATGTCGCCGCTGAACCGTTCGACCGATTCGATCTCCAAAGAGACCATCGTCTCCAGAGAACTGGCCGCCACCGCTGCCGCGGTGACCGAAGGGAACTGGAAGACTCGCTGGAAGATCGCCCCAGGGCTGTGCATCTGGTCGGGCTGGTCCAGTCGCTCCAGATAGTGGCGAGCCTGCTCGTCCACCTGATCCGGCTCGACCAGCAGGAACCACGTTTCGGGCGGCAGATAGTCGGCCAACTGACCCCGGTACGAGGCCGACGGGTCGAGCACGGTCAGGTCGATCTGTTCAAGCCGCGCCAGGCTCCGCTGGGTGGAAAGATCAAAGCGGCGAATCGATTCGATCTGATCACCAAACCATTCCACCCGTACGGGGTGGTACCAATCAGGAGCGAACAGATCCACGATCCCCCCGCGACGGGAGAACTCGCCCGGCAACTCCACGGCCCCAGTGCTATGGAAACGGTTGGTCGCCAACCACCGGCACAGCTCGTCGATATCCACCTGCTGGCCCACGGCCAGCCAGCGGCTGCTGGCAGCCAACTCCTGGGGCGTGGGAACCGGCTGCATGAGACTTTGGATGCTGGCCACCACAACCCGGGGCCGGTCCGCAGAAGCGAGGAGTTTCACCAATCGAACGCGGTCCCCGAAAACCTCGTCGTGGACGACGTGTTCCCCGGGAAGGACCTCACGAGCCGGGAAGCGCTCTGCCGTAGCACGGGTGAACAGGGCCAGATCATCCAACAGATCGTCGACCTGATCGGCCTGGGCAGAGACGACCACCACTGGGCCCGGGGCGGCGCGAGCCAGCGCTGCAGCCACCAGCGCGCAGGATGACCCCCAGACTCCGTCCAGCGTGGCCGCGTGAGCTTCCCGAAGGCTGGCCACCGCGCGGGCGAAGCCTTCGTCGCGTTCCAGAAGCCCGGCCAGATCGAGCAACCGACCGGACCCATCCAATACCGTCTCGGCTCGCGCCATGGCCTTCCCTAGCGCATTGTACGGCGCCGAAGAACAAGCGCAAAGCTGAATCGGAAGCGCCCCTTCAACTTGAGGCTCCCGTGGCCGGGTATCGGCGGCCCGGACTGAGGGTGGGATGAGAAAGAACGGGGAGGGTGGCCCCAGCGTTGCAAACCGGCAGGGCAGGATGGACATCCCTGTCCGTCAGAAGTGGGGCAAAACGGGCAATACAGCCTGGGCGTGGTAGATGTCACAAGATGTGAGATCTGCCGCACGAGCCGGTCTCACCGGTCGAGCCCCTGACTGACGGGCAAGAATGCCCTCCCGCATTTCGTCTCGGCAATGTTGGGGGTAAGCGTCCCCGCTTGCTCGGAACATGAGAATACGTCTGTTGGGGCAGTCTGCGTGGTTGCATCTGGGCAAGCGGAAGAAGCGGGGACGCTCGTCCTGCAAGACTCGCTGAGCTTGTTCATTGGCGCAGACTGAAGCCCTTGTCTGGCCCGACCTGGGCGGCCCCTCACGTCCCGCCCGGCATACTCAGTCTCGGGCGAGCCGGGCGAAGCGGAGGGCCTTGATCCAATTGCCGGCCAACAGATGGCAGACGGCCAGCAGACGGCAAGCGGCCGCGTCGGGCGACAGCCAGAAGCGGCGATAGGCGTAGCGCAACGCGTCGGACAGTCTGCCCTCGTCAAGCGCCACCAGGCACTGGCGCCGCGTCTGCTGACAACCAGCCCGCACGTCCCGCAAGAGCGTCAGATCACAACGGCACCGGCGGCAGGAGTCGGACCACGGCTGGCGTGCCCCGCAGGTGGGGCAGCGCATCTGGTCGGCTGTGGCCGGCTCCAAGCCTGAAAGGCTCACCGAACGTCCTCCAGGTAAAAGACCAAATCCTCCAGGGCGTCGGTCGCCGCCTCAATCTCCTTGTGCGAGCGGCGTTGGATGGCCGAACGGAGCTCTTCGGTCAACCGTTGGATCTCCTCGGCATCCTCGGGACTGGCCGTCGCAGCGACCTGGTCGGTCTTGGCCAGCAGCTGTTCAGCCTTGGCGATCGCCTCTCTCAGCTCCGGAGGCAACTCCTCCTGCTGACCCTTTCTGCCGCGCGCCGCCGCCCGTTCGAAGGCCGACTCCAGACGGGCTCGGGCCTCCTCCTGGTGCTCATCCCGAAACCGGGAGATGGCGTTGTTGATGGTCAGCTGCTCTTGCTTCCCCGTGGCCCGCTCCACGGCGGTCACCTTAAGGATACCATCCAGATCCAGGTCAAAGCGGACCAGGATCTCGTTGCCCCGGGGCACGTCGGACAAGTCCTCCAGATAGAACTCGCCGATGGAGTGGTTGTTCCGGACATCTTCGTCTTCCCCCTGAAAGACGGGGATGTGAGCCGCCTCTTGACCGTCACAACAGGTGGAATACAGCTCTGACCTTGTGGCCGGAAGAGGGGTGTTCCGCTCGATGATCGGCGAAAAGCAATAGGGCGACATCACCCCACGCACCTCCCCAAGGCAGCCGATCCCCAGCGTGTGTGGGGTAATGTCTACCAGAATGGGGCCGAGATCGATCCCCGCGATCAGGCCTCCCTGTACCGCCGCTCCCATAGCCACGCACAGGTCGGGGTCCACCTCGGCATGGAGCACTTTGCGGAGCTGGTCTTGCAGCAGCCGGTGCACCATGGGCGTGCGTGTGGCCCCGCCGACGAGGATCACCCGGTCGATCTGGTCCACCCGGAGGCCGGCGTCGGAAAGGGATTCATCGACGCAGACGAGCGTCTTGCTCAGCAGGGGTTCGATCAGCACTTCGTATTCCATGCGCTGGATCTCCGGGGTGAGGTGCAAAGGCACGCCGGCCTTTTCGCCGATGAACTCCTCTTCGATCTTCACCACCGGCTCGAAGGACAACCTTTTCTTGGCTTCTTCCACGGCCTTGAGGACCCGGGACCGCGAAACGGGCGACCGGCGCAGGTCGATCTTGTGTTCCTTTTCGAAGGCGTCGCAGATATGATCCAGCAAGAGCCGATCGAAATCATCGCCACCCAACCGCGTATCACCGTGGCTGGCCAGCACCTCCACCACACCTTTCTCGATCTGGACGATCGACACGTCGAAGGTGCCGCCACCCAGGTCGTAGACCAACAGACGCTCGGCCCGCTGGTCGTTGCCCTTGTAGGTGAGCGACGCGGCCGTCGGTTCGTTGATGATGCGTACCACTTCCAGCCCCGCCAACTCGCCGGCCTGTCGCGTCGCCTCCCGCTGGGTTTCGTTGAAAAAGGCGGGTACCGTGATCACAGCCTTCTTGACCGGATACCCCAGAACCCGTTCGGCCCGCTCCTTGAGCGTGCGCATGATGATGGCCGCGATCTCCTGGGGAGCGTACTCCTCGTTGCCCATCTTCAGGCGAACGTCTTCACCCATGCGCCGCTTGACCGACTTGATGGTACGCTCCGGAGCCAACGTCCATTGGTTCCAGGCGGGGTAGCCGACCAGCAGCTGGCCGTCGGAGTCCAAGCCGACGACCGATGGCAGGATCGCTTCCCCGTCTTCGCGAAGGGCCTCGACGTTGCCGTCACGAATGACGGCCACCACACTGTTCGTCGTACCGAAGTCCATACCCAGGATGGTTTCCATACCCGATCTCCCCGAAAGAAGGGTACCTTACAACGCAGGTCGGCCTCCCCCACTATCCTCCGCCGCTGCGGCGGACTGCCATGGTGCACGAAATGTAACACATCACCCGGCTGCCCGCCAAGTCCGGCAGGAGGCCCAAGACGAAACTCCGCCCCTTTCCCACCTTGTCCATTATGCCCCAACCGGCCACTGGCGCTGAGGCAAAGGCCTCGCTGTTCCCGGCTGCCACAGAGGGATCCGCTCGGCGGGGGTGAGGCCGCGCCCCCCCGTCTCGGAGAGACGGGGCTACAGGAGGGATTCGCTCGGCGGGGGTGAGGCCGTGCGCCGCCCGTCTCGGAGAGACGGGGCTACAGGAGGGATGCGGTCGGCGGGGGTGAGGCCGCGCTGCCCGCCTCGGAGAGACGGGGCTACAGGAGGGATGCGGTCGGCGGGGATCAGGCCCGCCCGTGTGGCGCCCGAGGGGCTCGTGGACTGCGGTACCCCCGGGTCGACCCGCAAGCGCTCTGGCCTACCGCCACCCTTTTACCCACTTGCGGGACCGAGCAGTTCGACCCCATCTGAACCATACCGGTCAACCTTGCTCCGAAGGCTCCCCACGTATGGCCCGCACTTCGGCGTAGCGGAAGGGCTTGGCTTTCCAGTAGTAGCCGGCGCGCACCTCTTCGGTGACCAGCCCCGGCGGCCCGGTGGGATCTTCGATCACCTCGAGCACCGTCATGGCGTTGGGGTCGACCGGCTTGCCCACACACTGCATGCGGTAGATCTCTTGTTCCTTCATTGCCCGGTGGAGCCGATTGAGGATGAGCTGGTAGCCAGCCAACAGCGGCTCGAACATCTCCTCTCGGATTCTCTGACACTGCCGGCGAACCAGCTCTTCGGCGCGGCGGAACGCGCCTTGGGTCAGTCGTCGCTTGAGCCATCCTTGCTTTTGGCGGGCCCTTCTGATTTCCTCGATCGCCTGGGGCTCGATCTGTTCGACCAGTTTCTGGCGGGCCTTCTCGATCACCGCCTGGCCGCGCCGCAGGGCTTCGTCCAGATCGATCAGGGCCTCCACGAAGGGCTTGGCCGCCTGGACGGCCGCCGCGCGCTGCTTAGGCTCCACGCTGCGAAACTGCTGGATGGCCTGTTCCAGGGCTCCCAGCACGGTACCGACCTGTTCTTCCAAGTTCCGGGCGCCTTTCGTGCCCAGTTTCACTTCGTGGCGGAGGGCCGTGATCACTTCGGCCAACTGGAACAAGCCGACCGGCCGTGCATCCACGGGCCCTTCGGCCAGCGGCCCGTCCTCGCCCAATGCCCCCGCCTCGGCCCTGGTCTGCTGCAGCCAATCGCGGAAGGTGTCCAGGATCTGGTTTTCATTCGGCCAGTTGTTCATGGCTCCTCAGCCACCGAGAGTAGTACCGTCGTCGGGATCTTCCCGGAGCGCAATCGCCGCTTGAGTTCGTCCAGGACCGCATCCAGACTGTCCGCGTCTGGTCCTCCGAACAGCCATGTCTTCAACCGTTTGGTGGGGTCGCGCAGCTTGTCGTAGGCTTCGCGAATCTCGGCGAACCGCTGGGGATCCCGATCCGGCGGGAATTGCCTGACCAACACCAGATACCGCTGGCGGATCTCTTGCTCGCTGCTGCCTGAATCAAGGCCGAGAACCTGGTAGGGATCAGCCATGTGAAGACCTCCTGGTACCGCGCTTCCGTTTCTTCCTCGTCCGACCCTTCGGCTCGCCGTAAGGCAGCGGAAGTCCCGCGTCGATCAAGTCTTCAAAGTCGATGCCCCATTTGTCACACAGGTCCATGACGAACCCCATCAAATCCTCTGGGTCGCCATTGGAGGGCGCCGGCCCGCCGGGCATGGGAGGCTTCGGGCGGCTCGCCGGTGGCACGCCTCTTTCTTCCAGGTACACGGACATGTGTCGTGCCCGTTCCACGTACGGTTCCAGTGGCGGATCCGGGTTCGCTTTCCAGAGATGCACGGCGCGCAGGAAACAGTATCGCGCATAGCCAAGTGAACGGCTACCGGCCTCCTTGCGCATTTCGCACTCACCAGTCAACACGTAGAACAGGGGGCAGTGGGCAAACCGCTTGATACCTTTGGCGGCCAGTTTCGCCAGCAGTCCCCTGACGTCCTTCTTCCTGTGTTGCCCGTCCGAGGCCAGCTTGTCCAGCAGCATGCAGACGTCGCGCAGATCCTCCTCTTGCCATTTGACACGGCCGGAGCGCTCGAGGTAGCTCAGCACCAGTTCGGTGTGTCGAGGACGGCCCGGGTAGGGGGATTCCTCGAGGTACTCCCGCATCAGCTGGCTCAGCCGCCCGGCCGTCTGGCTGTTGACGCGCCTTTTCAGGGCCATTTGGAGTTCCCGCTGGAAACCTTTCCGGGCACCCTGGGTCAGCCCGTATCGAACCGACTCCACGCACAAGGCCAACAGGGCCGGGGTGGGCTCGTCATACGATCCCCGCACCTGGTGCATCAGGGCGTCGCTCACGTCCAGATTGCGGGCCTTCATTTCCATCACAGCCCGTGGTGCCAGCACGCGGAGACTGGCCCGCCTGGAGGGGTCGGCCCGGTCGGCCTCCTCAAAGGCCGCCCGGCTCTCCTCCCACCGGCGGGCCAAGGCATGCTGTCGGGCCAGGGCCAAATAGAGCCACCATCGCAGGCGGGCGAACTCCTGGCTGGTCGGCTTCAGCCGGCAGGCCCGCTCGATATAGGGCTGAGCCGCCGTGGGGTCGTCTCGGCGACGATAGTGTTCGGCGAGAAACTTCAAGGCAGCCAAATCGTTCGGCTCCTGCTCCAACAGCCGCTGGTAAGCCTTCGCCGCCTTGTCCTCATCCCCCACCGCCAGATGGAGCTTGGCCAGGTTCACGTAGGTAGAAAGTATCTCCGGCGCCAGGCGAATGCTCTTGTCCAAACACTTGGCCGACCGTTTGCACCATTGCTTCGCTCTGCCCTCCCAGCGCATCTCCAGGGCGTCCAGACATTCGTGGAAGTACAGTTGGGCCACGTGGTCCCAAACCAGCGCCTGGGCGATCCTCCGCTCTTCGTGGGAGAGCTCCGGACACCGGGCCAGGTCTTTGGCATAGTCCTCCCACCAGTCGGCTATTTCCTCCACTTCGTCCTTTTCAGCTCGCTCCAGCGCCCGCGCCCACGTCCGATTCCATTGAGGATCGCAAGGGGGCGGGTCAACGGCGCGTGTGAATTCGGCCAGCTCATCCAGGTCCCCGTCGCGCACCAAGGCTTCGCAGGCGATGTTCACCAACCGCTGCGGTAGCTGGGGGTCGAATCCCCGCAAGATCTCCTCCCGTCGCTTCAGCCGACCCAGGAACTGACGCCATCGTCGCCGCGCCAGGTGGCTGCGCAACTGGATCAAGACCGAA
>DQVB01000410.1 GCA_015661985.1 Planctomycetota bacterium
AAGGGCCGCTGCGGGTTGTTGCGAAACTGGTGGGCCATGACGCGCACGGTCGCCGGGGTGTAGCCGAGACGGCGAGCCACCTGGAGCGGCGGAGCAACCTTCGACGAAACAGGCCCGCAAGGCCTCATACTGCCGATGGGCGGTACCGGACGGCTGGTACTGTTGGAGGGCTGAAGGAAGTAGTCGGAGAGCGTTAGCCTTTCCCTGGACTGATAACACGTGCGTCCACTCTCTCACCTGCGTCCGTGCGTAGCGTGGTCATTTTCGGATGATGCCGAAAACCCATATTTTTTCCGCACAAGTCGCAGGTCGCCGCTCGGCGGCCGAGATTGGCCAACGACAGCGAGTCCTGTGGCAGCATAGCTTATCAGTTGAGCCAAAACCTGTCAGCTCCGGAACAGAAAACCCCTGTTTTCCGCCCTTTCCGCACCGAAAGTGTTAATCGAAAACCCCTCTGTGGGAATCCAGGCTAGCACCTGGCCCGCCAGCCGTCTCCAATCGGAGGGGGCTGGCCCGAATACGCATCCAGCCTCCGCGGGCTTCGCCGTGTGGTGCGCCATGCTGCGCCGCAGGCGGTTTTGAAGCTCTATCCTTGCAGGTCCCGCCTGCCGGGCAGCGAGCCACCGCCCTCCTTTTTCCAGGCATCATAATCACACCGGGCTTGAGAACGGGGGCGGGGCACGACGGCAGTCGGACAAGTGAGGGAAACAGCTTGGCCAGCGAGGAGCTCGGGATTTCCGAAATGCCAGGCTTTCGCTGTTTTCATGGCGACCACACGTCCTCGGTGAGCGCTCGGCGGCCAGCCAATCGGATCGCGGAGCGGTCCACGACAAGCGATGCGAGAACCGGACGTCGGGCCGTCGCGGTATTCGAGGCGTGGGCGGGCATGGCGATCACAGATGTGGTAGACTGGCGGGGCGGTGGTGAGCACGCCGCGAGCGGCCGGCGTTGGGCAGGAAGGGGAATGAACGCGTGAGGAAAGGAGAAGCCGATGTCGAGGCACATGCCGATCGGGAAGGACGTACGCAGCGGCACAGCGCTTGTTGTGTATGCTACGGCGATCGCGATCGCCGTCGGGCCGGCGCGTGCCGGAGGCCATGGCGGCTGGGTGGCGCAGGAAGCCGGCTTCGTGAAGGAACCGGCAAAGGGAGTTGGTGTGTGCCGGACGGTCGCCCATCGCGCGGCTGGCAGGCTCCCGGCCCGTGTCCCGCCCCTTCTCAATGGCTCGTATGCTCCGCTTGTCAACGGCTGGCAACCCGTCGGTCTTTCCGGCGGTGGGGCCATGTTCACGCCGGTCATCAGCCGTGCGGACCCCAATCTGATGATGATCAACTGCGACATGTCCGGCTGTTACATCTCGACCGACGGCGGCCGGCTATGGAGTATGGTGCCGTATCGCCAGCGGCGCAGCCACATCCGCTGCAAGCCCGCGATGCACCCCACCAGCGCGAACATCATCCTTGCACCGGACGGCTATGGCGGACTCCTGAAGCGCACCTCAGACATGGGCAACGCATGGCGCGAGTGGGGCCGTGCTCCGGGGCCGTTACGCGGCGAAATCCTTTACCATCCAGATGATCCGTCGCTGGTAATGGCCGGGCTCAGCGACGGCGTTGCCATATCCAGGGACGGCGGCAGGACGTGGGCCAAGTGCCGCGGGCCGCACGGCGAGGCGATCGCCTTTCACTTCGACCGTACCAGCCGACCCGGCCGGCGCGTCATTTTTGCGGCCACGAAAGAGGGGATCTGGCGATCGGACAACCGCGGTACCACTTGGACCGAAAAGACGCAAGGTTTGCCGTGGACGAAGCTGTGGAGTTTTGCCGGCGGTTCGAACCCCGAAACGGGCATGGCGGTGCTTTATTGTTCGATCGAGAGCCGCGTGGTGGGCGGCCGGTTCGCCGGCGGCATCTATCGCTCCGAAGACCGCGGCGAACATTGGCAATGGGCGATGGGCCCGGGTATCAACCTCAGCACGACAAGAGCCGACCCTTACGCGGCCGGGGAGATCGCCCAGTACAAGCATCTGATGACGACCGATGTGGACCCGCGGCGCGTATACGTCACCAATTCGAGCACCGGGTTCTGGCCGCCCTATCACGATACGGTCCATCGCAGCGATGACGCCGGCCGGACTTGGCGCTGGACGTTGTGCCGCGATCCGCGCGGCCGGCAGCGCCGTGTGCAAGTCAACGCCGAGCTGAACTACGTCACTGCTTCCACGGGCCAGTGCTACAAGGGCGGCGAAGCCCCGTTCGGTGCGGCGATCTGCCCCTCGGATCCCGATCGCGTGCTGATCAATTGGGGGCAGGTCTTCATCACCTACGACGGCGGTAGATCGTGGATGAACGGCCACACGATAGCCGCCCCAGGCCAGCCGCCGGGGCCGGGAAGCGCCTGGATCTGCAATGGGCTGGTCGTCACCACCACCTGGCACTACTACATCGACCCGTTTGAACACAACCGGCATTACATCGCCTACACGGACATTGGGTTTGCCCGGTCCACTGACGGCGGCCTGACCTGGCGCTGGTGGGAGAAGGGCAGGTGGTCGCCGTGGCGTAATACGTGCTACGAGCTGGCATTCGACCCGGAGATCCCGGGCAAGATGTGGGGCGCTTTTTCGGACGTTCACGACATTCCGAATGCCAACATCATCAGCGGCAGGCACTGGCGGCCGGGCGGCCGACCGGGCGGTGTCTGCCTGAGCACGGATTTCGGCCAGTCGTGGAAGCCGACCAGCACCGGGCTGCCGCTGATGGCGTGCACTTCCGTCGTGGTCGATCCCCGTAGCCCGCGCGGGCGAAGAACCCTCTACGCCGCGATCTTCCAGCATGGCGTGTACAAGTCCACGGACGACGGCAAGACATGGGTCAAGAAGAGCGACGGGCTGGGCAGTCCGGTGAATATGAACGTCTGCCGTGTGGCGCTGCATTCGGAGGGGACGCTCTTCGCGCTCGTTACGGCCCGCATCGGCGGCTTCCGGCCTGAAGGCGCCGGGCTGTATCGGTCGCGCGACGGTGCCGAGTCGTGGGAGCGCATCACCAACGATCCGGTCTTCCTGTGGCCCAAGGATTTTGAAGTGGACCCGCGTGACAGTGATACAATTTTCCTCGGCGCTGCCCGCGCGGGGCGAGCCCAGCAGCAGGGCCTGTACCGTACGACCAATGGCGGAGAATCCTGGAAGAAGGTGGCCGAATTCGGGCGCGAACACTTCGGTGCGTACTTCCACCCCCAACGTCCTGGCTGGGTGTATGCCACGATGTGCGAGGGCAAGCCCGAGTACGCCCTTTGGCTGAGCACGGACAACGGCGACACGTGGCGGCCGTTCAGACGTTTTCCGTTCTCCAACACACAACGTGTCGCCGTGGATCCGGAGGATCCCGACATTGTTTACGTGACAACCTTCGGCGGCAGCGTTTGGAAGGGCCCCGCGGCGCCGAGATGACCGCACACAGGATTAACCTGGGTCTGCCACTCTCCGCGCCGGGCAAAGCCTTTATCGACAGCGGGCCAGCAGGGCGTCGAGCCGCTGGATCACGTCTGCGTAGCGGGGATCGGCAGCCAGGTTGTGCATTTCGTGCGGGTCGTTCTGGTGGTCAAAGAGCATGGCGCCGCGGCGACCCTCGTCCCACTGGGTGTAACGCCAGCGATCGGTTCGCACGCTGCGGCCGATGAACCAGCCTCGCGTTTGGACCGTCAGCGCGGGGTCGTCCCAAGGTGCATCCGGGTTTTCGATGAGCCGGCGCAGGCTGTGGCCTTCGAGTGTCTTGGGACCATCCAGGCCGCACAGGTCCACCAGCGTCGGGTAGATGTCCAGGTACTGCACCACGCGGCGTGATGCCCGCCCCGCGGTCGCACCGCGGCGCGGGTCGACGATGATCAGCGGCCCGCGGGCGGAGACCTCGAACGTTGTGCCCTTGGCCCACATACCCTTTTCGCTCAAGTGCCATCCGTGGTCGCCCCAGAAAACGATGATCGTGTTATTGCGCAGGCCGAGACGTTCCAATTCGTCGAGCACACGGCCCAGTTGGGCATCCATGTAACTGACGCACGCATAGTACGCACGGATCGCTTCCCGGGCCTCGACTTCGGAAAACCGCCGGGCGGCAAAGAGATCCAGGTTCACTCGCCACTCATCGCGCGGCATGTCCGGCGCCAGGGTCGGCTCGTTGGCGAAGTCCGGCGGCAGGGGCATCTTGGCCACTTTGTGAAGTGCGAAGAACTCGCGCGGCGCCGTCAGAGGCACGTGCGGCAGGCGGAAGCCGACAGCCAGGAAAAACGGCTGCTTCGCCGCGCCGAATGATCGTAGACTCTTGATCGCCCGATCCGCCACCGGCGCATCCCGGCCGCGGTCGCCCGGCTTCAACGGACCGTAAACATTGGCCCACGCATAGCGCTCGGGGTCGGCAACGGTGCGGTGCCGATATGGGGAATGATGCCGCTGCCAATAGTCCGGCTCCTCGGCTTGCTGCCGAGCTCGCTCTTCGGGCGTGTACCACTCGCCCTTCGGTTTGGACTCCCCAGGCCGAATGCCTCGGTTTCGGCCGTGCCATATTTTTCCGTGTTCCGCCACGGCATACCCGTGGCGGCGGAAACAATCCTGTATCGTTTCGGCACGGCCGTCCAAGAGCAACAACGTGTTATTGTCCAGCACGCCGGTTGTGGTGGGATAGAGGCCGGTGAGGACCGAGCAGCGAGTGGGGTTGCAGAGCGGGAACTGGCAGTACGCCCGCTCGAACCGTACGCCCCAGGACGCCAGCCGGTCGATGTGAGGCGTCCTGGCCAGCCTGTCGCCGTAGCAGCCGATGCGGCAGTTCAAGTCGTCCGAAATGATGAACAATACGTTGCGGCGGCGACGGCGGGACGATCCCGGTGGCGGAAAGACATCCCGGACGGCCTCAAGGTACTTCGTGCCGTACGTTGTATCCGGTTCCAGATAGCTGCCTTCGGTCCATTCGTTCCAGCTGTTGATGGTCACGACTCGCGGACCGGTGGGTTTCTCTTCCAGCCGCTGCCGCACGGCGCGAAGCGTCTGAGCAAACTGCTCCGGCGAGTTGCCCACGATCGTGTTCGTAAACGGATAACCGAACGGACCATACTCGTCCGCCTGGTCCGCGCGCGGGCTGGAGTCCCAGCCTACGGTGACGTTCGGAAAGTACGCCGCAGCGAAGGCGCGCCGGGCTCGATCCCAGTACTCGAAATACGCCTTTCGTGCCCACCGGTAATCGGTTCGCATTTCAGGCAGGCGGACATGGTGGACCCAGACGTAGGACGTGACGCTGTCAAATCCGAGTTCGTCGACCAGCTGGCCCAATGGGATCGGTTTGCCCGTTTGTGGATCTCGCGGCTGGCCCCAGGCGACGGCGCCCAGGTGCAAGCCGGCCAGCCCGGCGGCCTGCGTGCGGCGGCGGAAATCGTCCAGCGCCGCCCGGGTCGCCTGGATGCTGCCGAAACTGTCCAGGAGCGTGCCGAGATGGTAAATGGAAAAGTACGGCTTTCCCTGGATCTTCCAGTAACCTGGGTCCGTGAAGCAGCGCCGGATCACATAATCCGTGGCGTTGCGGAACACGGATGGGCTGACTTTGCCCGGATGGATCACCGTGCGCGGCGTGCCGCGCTTGTAAGGGAAGATGTCGATCCAGTCGTGGTTGGCCCACATGAGGGCGAACTTCAGCCGGTGGCGGTTTTCCGCTTTCAAGAAGCCTTTGTCCAGCGCGCCCTGAAGAAAGGGCGCGTCTCCGTACCAGTACCAGTCGAAGATCAGTGTCGTGATGCCGTGGTCAGCGGCCGCATCGATCTTCTGCTCAAACGCGTCGGGGTCCGATTCGTCGCGGTATCCCCAGGCGGGCACGCGCGGCTGGCGATGGCCGGCGAAGCGCGGCCGGGCGGCCTTGACCAACTCCCATTCGGTCCACCCGGGTCCGAAACGCTCGTCGTTGCGCGGCTCGGGGTGATACCCAGGAAAATAGTACGCGGCCACCTCAAACCGCTCGCCCTCCGCGGCCGCAAGCCCTGTGGCCACGGCGACTGAGACCAAGGCGATGAGTATCCGAGCAGGGCGCAGGAGCATCATATTCTCCCCCATCCGGTATCACCTTGCGGTTTGCCCATCGGGTCGTGATTTCCGGTGGCCCAGAAGGCGACTACGGGTTCGCTGGAGCTTCCGGTTCGTGCGGAACGACCTGGACGGTAAGCGTCACCGGGTGACCGCTCAGCTCGAGTGAGACCGGCTCGACGCCCGGCAGGAGGAGGTCCAGCAGGTCGACGGCCAAGGTTTCGCGGCAGATGTAGGCGGCATGCTGGCGAATCGCCTCGCGCATCTCGGCCCAAGCCGTCTCCACACCGACGCGGATCCGGTCCGTGTATTGGCAACCCATGTCGCGGCGGCGGTTTTGGATGGCGTGAACCAGTTCCCGGGCCAGACCTTCCAGGACCAGCGCCGGGGTCAATTCCGTGGAGATGATCACCACACAGGAACGGTCTTGGGCGGCGGCCCATCCCGGCTTGGCCTGTATCCGGACCTGGACATCCTCAGCGTCCAGCGTCACGGGGCCACCGCTCAGGGGGACGGTCACCTGGCCTTGGGTCTCGAGTTCGTCCAACAGCTGGCCCCCGTCCACTTGGCCCAGGTACTGCTTCAGCTCTGGCAGCTGCCTGCCCAGGCGTGGCCCCAGCCGTTTGAAGTTGGGCAGCACGTTGTAGGTGACATACTGGTCGGCCTGTTCAGCGAACTCCACCTTCTTGACGTTCAACTCCTCGCAAAGCAGCTGGGCGTGCGCTTCCAGCCATTGTTGGTGGGTCGTATCGGCCAATACGACTTCCATTCGAGCCAGCGGCTGGCGGACCTTCAGCCGGGCAGCCATCCGAGCGCTGCGCCCCAGTGAAGTGATCAGGCGCACCAGACCCATGCGCTGGGAAAGTTCGTGGTCCATGGCGGACGGCTCACCCGTCGGGTAGTCGCACAAATGGACGCTTTCCACGGCGCGGTCACCGAAGGGCGTGACGGCCAGGTTCTGCCAGATCGCCTCGGCCACGAAAGGCACGAACGGGGCGATCAACTTGGCGGTGGTCAGCAGGCATTCGTACAAGGTCCAGTAGGCGTCGGTTTTATCTTGCGAAGCCTCCCCGGTCCAGAAGCGATCCCGGCTGCGGCGGACATACCAGTTGGAGAGCCCTTCGACAAACTGGTGGAGTCGCGTGCAGGCGTTGAAGTTGTCGTAGCCGTCCATGAGCCGAACGACTTCGGCCGCCGTACGGTTCAGTTCGCTGAGGATCCACCGGTCCAATTCGCTCCGTTGGTCCGATGGGCGGAACGACGGAGCGGTGCCCAGGACGTCAGCCGTGAGCTGGCCGGCCGGCCCAGCGATGGCCGACGCGGGATCGAAACGATCGATATTGGCATAGGTGATGAAGAAGCTGTAGACGTTCCACAAGCGGAGGAGGAATTCGGGGATGCTCTCCTTGATCGCCTTTTCGCTGAAGCGGATGGACGTCCACGGGGCCTGGTTGGCGAAGAAGTACCACCGCATGGCGTCGGCCCCGTACTTGTCGAAGATCTCCTGCGGTTCGCGATAATTCCGCTTTTGTTTGGACATCTTGCCGCCGTCTTCGCCCAGCAGGAGGCCGAGCACCACACACGTACGGTACGGATGGGGGTACTCGACAGCGGGCGTTTGTTCCTTCCCGAAAGCGTCGGCAGCGCTGCGCGCCTGGCCCTCCCGCGGGCTGAACAAGAGCGTGCTGATGGCCAGGAGACTGTAGAACCAGCCACGCGTTTGGTCGATTGCTTCGCTGATGAAGTCGGCGGGGAACTGATCGGCCAGCCGCCGGGCCGAACCCGGTTGAGCAGGATAGCCCCATTGGGCGAAGGGCATGGCGCCGGAATCGAACCAGCAGTCGATCACCTCGGGCACGCGCCGCATCCGTTTACCTGGAGCCTTGGGCGACTCGTAGGTGATCGCGTCAATGTACGGTTTATGCACCTTGAGGTGTTCGGGCAGGTCGGGATGTTCCCGTTTGGCCTCTTCCCACGCCTCGGTCCCAGACACCCCCGGTTTGGCCAACAGTTCCCCGTAGCTGGCCACGGCCTCCATGTAACCCGTTTCTTCGCAGACCCAGATGGGCAGGGGCGTGCCCCAGTAGCGTTCCCGGGAGAGGGCCCAATCGACGTTCGTCTCCAGGAAATTGCCGAACCGCCCGTCGCGGATGTGTTCCGGGAGCCATTGGATGCGCCCGTTGTTGGCCAGCATCTGCTCCTTGAACTGGGTAGTGCGGACGAACCAGCTTCGGCGGGGGTACTGGATGAGCGGATCATCTTCGGCCCGCCAGCAGAAGGGGTAGTCGTGGATGTATTGCTCTTGATGGAGCAGCTTCCCTTCGGCCTTCAGGCGGCGAACGATGTCCCGATCGGCGTCCTTGACCCATCGGCCTTCGTAATCCGGCGCCTCGGCAGTGAATGTCCCGTCCGGGGCGACGGCGCAGATCAGGGGAGGGCCTTCGCCTTCCACAAAACGGGCCTGTTCGGCCAACAGCACATCGTAGTCCACTTCGCCGAAGGCCGGCGCCTGGTGGACTATGCCCGTGCCCGTCTCCGTGGTCACGAAGTCAGCGGCGACCACGCGCCACGCGATGTACTCGTGCCCGCCGCTCTTGAGTCTCCCCTGCCGCGGGCCCTGCTGCTTGTAGTAGTAATCAAAGGGCGGCACGTACCGCCGCCCCACCAACTCCTGCCCAGCGAACGTCCGTTCGACCGTGTACGGTTTGCCTGCCTTGGCGGCGATCGTCTCCACCAGGGCCGATGCGACGATCAGTTTCCGTCGGTCGCCTTCCAACCGGATGAGCGAGTAGCCCAGGTCCGGTTTGACGGCCGCAAACTGGTTGCTGGGCAGCGTCCACGGGGTCGTGGTCCAGATCACTAGATCGGTATCCGGATCCTCGACGAGCGGAAGGCGCACGTAGACGCTCGGGTCGGCCACCTGTCGGTACCCTTGCCCCACCTCGCCGGCCGACAGGGCCGTGCCCCCCTGGGCCCACCACCAGACGATCTTGTGCCCACGGTACAGTAACCCGCGGTCGAAGAGCGTTTTCAGGGCCCACCAGACGCTCTCGACGTACGACTGGTGATAGGTCACGTAGGCTTCGTCCAGATGGATCCAGAAGCCGAGCCGTTCGGTCAGCTCTTCCCACTCCCGTGTGTAGCGGAAGACACTTTCCAGGCACCGGTGAATGAACGGCTCCACGCCATAGGCTTCGATCTGGTCCTTGGAATGGAGGCCCAACTCTTTGCACACCTCCACCTCGACGGGCAAACCGTGGGTGTCCCATCCCGCTTTCCGCTCGCAGCGGTACCCCCTCATGGTCCGGTAGCGCGGGAACAGGTCCTTGATGGCTCGCGTCAGACAATGCCCGGGATGGGGCAGGCCGTTGGCCGTCGGCGGCCCTTCGTAGAAGACGAAGGCCGGCGCACCCGCCCGGGCCGCCAACGATTTTTCGTAGATCTGGCGCCGGCGCCAAAACTGGAGGATGTCTTCTTCCAAATGGGGAAAGGAAACTGAACCGTCAACCGGCCGAAACATGGCTGGTGCCGCCTCGAGATGCCAAGAGTCAAGCCAAAACCTCTATACCGCGCACGCTTGAACATTTCCGCCCTGGATGCGGGAAGAACTCGACACGCGGAAAACCCAAACCGTCCTCACTCCAATAGACCGCGCCGCGGGCCGTTTTTCAACCGCGCCCGGCCTCCGCTGGGTCGCCCCGCTGACCTTGACTTGGGCGAACGCCACGGGCCGCTCGCCTCACCGCTCCTGGGACTGGCGGGCCAAAACTCCCAGCACGATCTTCCGCAACTTGGGCTCCGCCTCAGCCGCGGTGGCCAAGATCTCCTCGATCCTCACCGGCTGAAGCGCATCCGGCAGGCACATGTCTGTGATGATCGATAGCCCCAACACCTGCATGCCGCCGTGGACCGCCACCAACACCTCGGGCACCGTCGACATGCCCACCGCGTCGGCACCGATGATACGCAGGAATCGGTACTCGGCCCGTGTCTCCAAATTCGGACCGGTCACCGCCACATAGACCCCCTTGTGGGCCACGAAATCCTCGCGCCGCGCAACCCGTAAGGACTCGTCGATCAACTCCGGATCGTACGGCTGGATCATGTCCGGGAACCGGGGCCCCAGCCGGTCGTCGTTCACCCCGATCAGCGGGTTGCCGTTCATCAGGTTGATGTGATCCTCGATGACCATGATGTCGCCGCGGGCGAACTGTGGGTTCAGCCCTCCGCTGGCGTTGGAAACGATCAACAGACTTGCCCCCAAAGCCTTCATGACTCGCACGGGAAAAGTGATCTGGCCGTAGGAATAACCCTCGTAGGCATGGAAACGGCCCTCCATCGCCACCACTCGGACACCTTCCAACCGGCCGCAGACCAGCCGGCCCGCATGGCTGATCGACGTGGAACGGGGGAAATGCGGTATCGACTCGTAGGCCAACGTAGCCTCGGTCTCGATCTGGCCAGCCAGACCGCCCAGCCCGGTTCCCAGGATGATCCCCACCTGCGCCTGGCCCGACCACTCCCTGCGGATCGCCCCCACAGCCTGTTCGATCTGTCCCCTCAACTCCAGCATCCAATCAGCCTCCCACACACCGAAGCGCCAACCCACCTGCGGCGCGACCCTGTGCCAGGGCCTTGCCGGTCGGCCTACAGATCCTCGTCCAGATCGTCGTCCACGTCTTCGTACTCGTCGTCGTAATCTTCATCTTCAGCCCCTTCGCGTGCTGGAGGGTTCTTGTCCTCCAGCTCCTCCTCCTCTTCTTCCTCGTCATCAAACTGTTCTTCGATCTCCCGGTCGAACTCGTCCTCGAACTCGTCCTCGAAGTCGTCGTCGAAGTCGTCGTCAAAGTCGTCGTCGTCGAATCCTTCGAAATCGTCCTCCTCCTCCCCCATCGAAGCCGCACATCGGCTTGCTGGCACCCCCCCAAGGGCCGGCACCTTCAGGCGCCACGGCCCGTCCGTCTGAACCCCGTCCGCTTCCATCCACTCGATGGCCATCGCAACGCCCTCGTGCCAATGGAGCCAATGACCAGATCCGGGCGGCCTTCCGACCGCCCCCTTCGGTTCGTACGACACCGCAAGCGATCGCCACCCCAAGACTGCCCGTGCCACGCGCGACGCAGCGTAGACCACCAGACCACGGGCCGCAAACGCCCTCGCCCTTCCCACGCGGCGTCGGGAGACACGGTGTTACCCCACCGCTGCGGTTTTGTCAACTCGGCAGCCAAAGCGGTTCCCCGGCCAAAAGCCTGGCGACGAGCCGCCGGCCAGCGCCACACAGCCCCTCCCCCGCGGTCAGCTCGATGGCACTCCTCGCAAGGAACCGTCACCGACGCGTGTAGAAAAGGGGCGCAAGAAAAAGGGCAGGACCAGCCACGATAGCTCGGCCCTGCCCCAACACGGGGGGTGAGAAAGCCTAAATTACCCGAGGGCACTGGGCCGCGACTCACGCGGCCCCGCCCCCGCACATCTAGCCTAGGCCATGCGGCCCCCTTGTCAACCACCACATGGACCCAGAATCCTCTTTAAGCTGGCGACTCTGGAAGGTTTGGTAGATCTGTATTAGTTGCGCAACCCAAGCGTTCCAAACCCAGACAGCGTCGCCGCGCCGTTGCCCGCTACCCGCCGTCAGCCAGCTGCCTGAGTACCTTTCAGGCAAAGCCCCTGCTTGTAGTTGCGCCAGGCTTTCGTTTGGGAAGGCGGCCTGGTGGTCCATTTTGGCCCCTTTCCGGCTGACACCCGCGGGAAGCGGTTCCTTCGCGGTCCCGCCTTCGGGCGGAATGATCGTCCCCCGTTTGCTGGCGCCCAGACCGTTGGCCGGTTTTGGACCATGCCGGCAAGACTAATCCGGATTACTCATGACCGCGTGGGATAGGCTTCCAGCCTGTCGACCAGGCAAGATGCCTATTCCACTGCTCCCGCTGGTGAATAATCCTCCCGGCTAGCGAGTCTCCCAGATCGCCGGCGCCGCGGGTTCACAAAATGGAGCAGCGGGTTATAGTACGGATGCGGGGTGGGGAGCGGCAATGCGGGGCGTCCCGGGACCGGCACGGCCAGCGGCCAATGGGCTGCTGAACCGACGGGCCCCTGGGCGTGCTACAGGGGCCAGCCTGCTGGCCTGCGGCCAAGCGGATCGGAACGAGCAGACCGGGGGCGTCGAGTCGTTTGCTTGTCGAGGGGACGAAGCGTGAAATGTCCACAGTGCCAAGTCGACAATGATCGGGTGACCGACACCCGGGCCATTCAGGGCGGGGTGGCGATCCGCCGGCGCCGCCTGTGTTTGAACTGCAAGGCCCGTTTTACCACCTATGAGCGTGTCGAGGCGCCGTTGAAGGTAGTCAAAAAGGACGGCACCCGTGTGCCTTTCGACCGATCCAAGCTGAAACTGGGCCTGGAAAAGGCTTGCTGGAAGCGGCCGATCAGCGATCGCCAGCTGGAGGAGTTGGTCACCAGGGTGGAAAGTCACATCGAAACGCGTTTTGAAAGTGAAGTGGAGAGCCGCTACATCGGCGAGCTTGTGATGGGGCTTTTGCGGGAGTTGGACCAGGTGGCGTACGTGCGGTTTGCCAGCGTGTACCGCGAATTCCAAGACGCGCGCGACTTTGCTCACGAGCTTGACGCGATGCAATCGGACGAACGGACAGGTGCGGAGCATAGGGGGGTGGACCAGGGGGCGGGGGTGCGATTGCGACCCTGAGCGGAGCTGGTAATGGGAGCGGGGCCGACGGGGGCGGGGGCGGTGTTACAGGTCGCGATCCACGACGAACTCAGCGATGTGTTCCAAGGCTTCGCGCGAGGGCGACGGGGGCAGCAGGGACAATTGTCGGACGGCTCGCTGGGTGAAAGCCCGGGCCCGCTGCTTGGCGTAGTCCACTGCATCGGACTGCTCCAGCCATGGCCGCAGCACGTCTCGGTGGGGTTGGCCATCAGCCGACAACGCTTCAACAATCCGCTCGCGTTGTTCCGGGTCGGCCTGATCCAGGAGTCGGATCAACGGCAGGGTAGGCTTTTGTTTGGCCAGGTCCGTGCCCAGGGATTTGCCCGTCATCGCCTCATCGCCCAGGAGATCCAGCACATCGTCGATGATCTGGAAGGCGATCCCGATCTGCTGGCCAAACCTCGCCATGGTCTCTTGTACGGGCGGCTCGGCGCCGGCGTAATGGGCCCCCAGGCGGCAGCAACAGGCGAACAGTTCGGCCGTTTTACCCGCGATGATCCGCAGGTACTCCTCTTCGGTCAGCTCGTAGTTGCCGCGGCTGCCCACTTGCTGCATCTCCCCCTCGCACATCACGCGGCTGGCCTGCCCGATCAGGCGGCAGGCGAAATTGCTTTCCAGGGGGCTGACCAGGCAAATGGCCACCGTGAACAGGTAATCACCCAAAAGCACGCTTGCTTCGTTGTCCCATTGGGCGTTGACTGTGGCCAGGTGTCGGCGCAGGGTGGCTTCATCCAGCACGTCGTCGTGCACCAGGGTGGCCATGTGGACCAACTCCACCGCTGCGGCCGCGACGGGATGCTCAGGGCCCAGTTTGCCGCATGCCTTGCCGGTCAGCAGTACCAGGGCGGGACGGAGGCGTTTTCCGCCCAGGCGGAAGCCGTGACGGGTCAAGCGGGCCACGAAGGGGTAATCGCTGTGCACATTCCGCCACAGCAGGGATTCGACCTCTTCCAGCTCATCGAGCACCGGCGCGTAGAGCGACCTGAGACGTTCAGACCGCCGTTCGGCCTCGCTTGTGATCCCGTGACTCATCCCATGCTTCCTGGCTGCCCGCGGCCTCAGTCACCCCGCACGAAGTGGCCGCTTTTGCCCCCGCACTTCTCCTCGAGCTGAATCCCTTCGATCACCATGGCCCGGTCGACGGATTTGCACATGTCGTAGATCGTCAGGGCGGCCGTGCTGGTGGCCACCAGCGCCTCCATCTCGACCCCAGTACGCGCCGTCGCCCGGGCCTCCGCCTCGATACCAATCGTCCGCTCGTCGATAAACTGGAACGTCACGGCGACCGCCTCCAGGGGCACCACATGGCACAAGGGGATCAGCTCGGCGGTCCGTTTGGCGGCCTGGATGCCGGCCAGCCGAGCCACTTCGAGCACGTCGCCTTTGGCCGCGCCCCGGTCCCGAATCAGCCGCAGGGTTTCCGGCCGCATCCGCACCCGGCCGCTGGCCCGCGCCCGGCGCACCGTCACCGCCTTGCCCCCCACGTCGACCATTCGGCTGGCTCCGCCGGAATCGAAGTGGCTCAGCCTGTTCACGCCTCCTCCCGAACCCAGCTTGTCTTCCAACCCGCCACGCTCCTATTGTAAGCCGAGCCACCAGGGAGCGTCGAGGGCTCACCGGACCGGCCGGGTTGCCCGATACGGGGGCGCCCTTGCCGCATTGGGCGCTGGAGCAAAAGGCTTTTCCAGGCAACCGGCGCGACCGCCAGCGCCAGCCCGCCGCCTCGGAGGAGGGCCGCCCAGCCCGCCGGCTTGCGGATGGCTGCCCACCAAAGGTACGGCACCTCGGCAACTGGCAGCCTTTGGCCACGATCCGTCCGATGAGCGTCTGCCGAGGGGCGCCCCATCTGGCCGTTTCTCGGGTCGCCGCTGGGAAAGCGTGTGGGCGCCGGTCTGTATGGATGCCGGGATCTGGGCAAAACAGACGGGTCGGCGGGGCATCCTCGAGGGAGTTCGCCGTCTGCCAGACCGATGCGGCATGGACGAAGTTGCCGATGATAGTTAAGCTAAAACCTTTCCGGATCGACAAAGCGCCATGACCCAATCTTCTTTTTTCGCCCGCCATCGGTTCACCATCGTTCTGGTGATGATGTTCGTCATGCCCTTCATCGGGGTGGGGACGCTGCGGGCCTTGAAAAGCAACATCAACAATGTCAGGGACTGGCTTCCTGAAGGTTTCAAGGAGACTGCCCAGCACAGTTGGTTCCAGGCCCACTTTCCGCACGAGCAGTTCGTGCTTGTCAGTTGGGAAGGGTGCACGTTGTACGACCAGCGTCTGGAGCTGCTGGCCCGCAAGTTGGTACCTCCCGTCCCGGAGTCGGGGTCCGACGAGGCGAGTGAAGCGGATCAGGCGGTCGGTTTCCAGGGGGCGGGGGGCGGAAAGCCGAGTTTTTTCAAGAGCGTGCTGACCGGCGCAAGGTTAGTGGATGAGCTTCAGCGGCGCTACCCGGATCTGAGCCAGCAAGAGATCCTTGAGCGTCTTCGCGGTTCGCTGATCGGCGACGATGGCCTGAGTACCTGTCTGGTCGTCACCCTCACCCAGGCGGCCCAGGGCAAGAACCTGCGCAAGGCGGTGGAGGAGATCCGCCGGATCGCCACCGAGGAGTGTGCCATCCCCGACGAGGAGATTCGGATGGGCGGCCCGCCGGTGGACAACGTGGCCATCGACGTGGAGGGGGAACGCACGCTGTACCGCTTGGCGTTGCTTTCTGCCGTTGTGGGGTTTTCCATCTCGTGGCTTTGCTTTCGCAGTACGCGGCTGACGGCCATCGTTTTTTGGGTATCGCTTCTGTCAGCCGGAACGGCCCTGACCTTCGTGGCCGCAGCCGGGATCCTGTTCCCCCACAGCAGCTATGGCACGTGCGATGCCGTGCTTTTGTCCATGCCCACGCTGGTCTATGTGCTGGCCATCTCCGGATCGATCCACATCATCAACTATTACCATGATGCGATCCGCGAAGTGGGACTACGAGGGGCAGTCGAGCTGG
This sequence comes from Planctomycetota bacterium, assembly GCA_015661985.1. Lineage (GTDB taxonomy): Bacteria > Planctomycetota > Planctomycetia > Pirellulales > Thermoguttaceae > SZUA-1497. The sequence goes on from DQVB01000410.1 coordinate 15,763, forward strand.
GAGTGCGTCACGCCTTGAGGCCCTGCTCGTTGGCCGCTCTGACCACGGCCTTGGGTTTGGGCTCGCTGGTCATCAGCAACGTCATTCCCATCAGCAAGTTCGGGCTCTATTCGGCCATTGGCGTGATGTCCACGCTGCTGTTGATCTTCCTCTACCTGCCCGCGCTGTTGGACTACTTCCCGTCCCGGGCTTTTGCCCAGCGCTGTGCGGACCGGCAGCACGGGGCTGCCAAGGACCATCTGATCATCCGCTGGTGGCGGTGGGCCGGCGGGTTGATCGTGCGCCACAACACGCTGGTGGCCACAGGTTGCCTGGCGGTGATGGTTTTCTTCGTGATCGGCGTGAGCAAGATCCACGTGTCGGTCAAGCTGATGAAGCTCTTTTCGCCGGACGCGGAGATCATCGCCCACTACCGCTGGCTGGAAGAACAACTTGGCCCGCTGGTGCCCATGGAAGTGGTGCTGCGGTTTGACAACGAGACGAACCGGCTCAGTTTTGTGGAGCGCATGCGCCTGGCGCAGCACGTGGAACGGACGATCGAAACGGAACTGGCTGAGCATGTCGGCGGCGCCTTGTCGGCAGCCACCTTTGCCCCGGACATCACCCCTCGCCGCACCGGCGCCGTACTCCGCGCGTTCGGGCTGGGCCCACGAACCAGCGACAGTGTGCTCAACAAGCGGCTGGAACAACATCGCCAGGAGTTTCGGGAATACTTGGCTGTGGATACCAGCCGTCTGGAGACCGACGACCCGAGGCTGGACCAGCTGCGCATTCGCGGCAAACTGGCCGAACTGCTGGAAGCCTACGACCTGACAACCCTGAAAGCCATCCGGTCCTTTGGCGATTTGACGGTCATCAAGGGGATGACGCCCGAGTTGGCCGCCGAAGTGATTGCCAAGATCGACGCATGGCAACGGGCCCGCTATCCCGCGCTGAGCGAGCTGGGGCTGCCCGAGCAAATCGTCCAGGCCCTGGAGGCGAGGGGGCTCGATTCGCTGGACGCCGTCCGGCGCTACGGGCCTGAGGCGATGGCTTTTGTGGAAGGGATCGGCCAAGAAGGGGCGCAACAGATCGCCTCGGCACTCCAGCGATGGGAGCGGGCGCACGGCGACGAGCTGTGGCGCATCAGCGCCCGGGTCCGTGCTCTGTCCGACCTGGACTATGGGCTTTTCGTCGATGTGCTCAAGGCGAAAGTGGAACCGCTGCTGGAGGCCTATCGCCAGCGGGGTGTCCAGGGACTGGACGCCGTCTACACGGGACTGGTGCCCCTGGTGTACAAGACCCAGCACGAGCTGTTCCGCGGGTTGTTTGAAAGCCTCATACTGGCCTTCGGGTTGATCGCCGTACTCATGGTGTTCGTGTTGCGTAGTCTCTGGGCGGGGCTTCTGGCCATGGTGCCCAACCTGTTTCCCGTGGTGGTGATTTTCGGGATCATGGGGTGGATGGGGATCCTGGTGGATATCGGTTCGATGATGACGGCCAGTGTCGCCTTGGGCGTGGCCGTGGATGACACGATCCACTACTTGACCTGGTACCGCAGCGGGTTGGATCAAGGGCTCAACCGCAGGCGGGCAGCGCTTTTTGCCTACGAACGATGTGCCACGGCGATGACCCAGACCACACTGATCGGAGGCCTGGGACTGGCCGTGTTCGCCTTCAGCACGTTTACGCCCACACAGCGGTTTGGCGTGTTGATGCTCACCCTGCTGGCCGCGGCGGTGGTGGGCGATCTCGTTTTCCTGCCCGCCGTGCTCACCGGGCCGTTGGGACGTTTTTTCCGCCCCCGGGGAGCGAAGCGAAAGCCCGAGCCTCCACGCGGTGGCCCAGAGCATGAGCCGGCGGCGGCCGAAGCCAGCGGCGCCGAGGTCAAAGCGGGGACCTGTCCCCATATGCGCCCGGATCCCTCCCACCCGGCGTCCAAGGTCGCCCCGTAGGGCCTTTGCGGCGCAGGGGGTCTGCGCGGCTGCGCTGCAGCCTCACGGGGGGTCGTAGCCCCCGGGGTGCCAGGGATGGCATCGACAGATCCTGGCCACGCCGCGCAGCGTGCCGCGCAGTGGCCCGTACTTGCGCACCGCCCCGATGAAATACTGGCTGCAAGTCGGCTCGAACCGACACCGCCGGCCCAGAAGAGGACTCAAGAGGGTCTGATACGCTCGGACGAAAGAGATGAGGATCCAGCTCAGGGCAGTTGAACCGGTTGAGGCGATCCTGGCCAGCAGCCTCATCGTTGGGCCTTTTCAAATCTTGGCGGCCACGCCCACCGGCCACGCGACCGACCGTAAGGCCAGCCGCCTCACGACTCGGCCTTCCGGAGCCTGGCGGCCGCACGGCGGGCCAGCCGTCTGAGGGACTGCTGCAGTCGGCCCAGGTCCGGAGGCTCGGCCCTGCGCGGCACGACCACCAGATCGATGCCCGACGGCAATCGGGCCCGCGTCAGCCGGAACGCTTCGCGCAAGAGCCGTTTCCACCGATTCCGGGCCACGGCCGTACCGATGCGACGGGGAACCGATAGCCCCAAACGGGGATGATCCAAGCCGTTTTCGTTTCCCAACACCAGCAGGTACTGGTCGCCAGCGGCCGCCCGTCGTTTGAAGACCGCGTCGAAGTCCTTCCGCCGCCGTATCCGGTATTCCCTCAGAAACCGTTGGTCGGCCATTGGCATGCCAGCCGCTACCATTGCAACCGGGCCCGCGGGTTTTCTCCGGCGTACTTGTCGGCCAACTGCTGGCAGAGCCGTCTGGTCGACTCATCCATCTTCTTCGGCAGCACGATCATGATTTCGGCCAGCAGGTCACCTGGGGGGCCGCCCAGGGCTTGAACCCCGTGCCCACGGATCCTCAACTTGGCGCCGCTGGAGGTCCCCGGCGGGACGCGTACGGCCACGGTGCCGCGGGGCGTAGGCAAATCCACCGTGGCACCCAGGGCGGCTTCGGCCACCGTGACCGGTACGCGGACGACGAGGTCCTTTCTTCCACGCCGCTCGTAGCAGGGGTGGGGAGCCACGTGGATCTTGACCAGGAGATCCCCCGGGGGGCCTCCGCCGGGACCGGGTTGTCCTTGGTTGCGCAGCCGGATCTTCTTGCCTTCTTCGATCCCCGGTGGGATCTTGATCTCCAGCGTCTCGGTCTTCCCAGACGGTCGCCGGACGGTCAGCTGGGCCCGGCCGCCGCCGACGGCAGTGGCGAAGGGGATGGTCAGCTCGTACTCCAAGTCCGCGCCGCGCCGGGACCGCTGCCGCTTGGCTGTCCCCTTGCCGAATCCGCTCGTGCGGAACTGGGAGAACAGGTCGCTGAAATCGAAGCCGGCCTCCCCCCCAAATCGCTCCCCGAAAAACTGGGCGAAATCGATATCCTCAAACCCGCCTGGGGCAAACCCCTCGCCGGGCCGAGCCGACCACGCACCCCCCCCAGGCCCAAAATGCTCGAAGGAACTCCCGTAGCGGTCGTACATTTCCCGCTTTTTCGGGTCGTTGAGCACGTCGAAGGCCGCTTGGATCTTCTGGAACTTCTTCTTGGCCGTCTCGTCGCCCGGGTTCCGGTCCGGGTGGTACTTGCGCGCCAGTTTCCGGTAAGCCTTCTGGATCTCAGCCTGCGACGCGTTTCGGCTTACTCCGAGCGTTTTGTAATAATCATCTTCCATAGGACGTGTATTTCCCCAGCGTCCTGTCGACCCCACAAGGCAGGCCCCCTGGCGGGCTATCCCTATTGTAGTGCGATGCAAACACGGCGATCAACGGGCCGCCTGATGCCTACTGCCATCTGTCCGGTCCCCCTGGGTCGTGTCGCTTGCCATTCGTCATGGGATCGTCCGCAATAGTACAATCCGTGTATGGTCAGGGTTCTTGCACCACCACGTTCGGCCGTGTCCACGAGGCGGGCGGCCCTCTGCGCCGCCGCTGCCGCAGCGGTGGCCGCGGC
>DQVB01000409.1 GCA_015661985.1 Planctomycetota bacterium
CAGACCGCCCTTCATGCACGGTACGACAAGAACCGGAAGCTGGCCAGTTTAGCACAAGACCACGTTTTCAACTCCCCAGGACCGCCCCTTCGGCTGGTTCGAGCCTGTCGGCGTTGGAGCCTGGGGCGTGTGCGCCGAGGCGGAGAAGGTCGTCCCGGGCGGCAGGTCCCGATGGATTGACCGCCCCATGGCCGGAGCCCACAATGAGGGGCGATTGGCCTGCGCCGCCGCGGAGCTCCGGTCGATGGGGTGCTGGCGAGCGGCCTGTGGGCGAGACTTCGAATCCCGTTGGGAGCGACAGCGATGAACGGCGTCTTGGGTGTCGTACTGGTTCTGTCCGGCGTGTGCGCGGCGGTGGCAAACGACGCTCGCCACGACCTCCGTGTGGGCGCTGCCGCGGTCAACCTCATCTCCGATGATTCGATGGTGATCGCCGGCAGCATCCTGCCTCGCTTCGCCAAGGGCCAGGAAGGCCGATTGCGGGCGGTGGCCGTGGTGGTTGAACGGCCGGGACGGAGCAAGTTGGCCATTGTCTCCTGCGACGTCATTATCGTCACGCGCGACTTCATCGATCCGGCCGTGGAGGAAATCCAACGGACGACGGGCATCCCGGCGTCGAACGTCCTTGTAAGCGCCACGCACACGCATCACGCACCGAGCACGGCCGTGGTACACGGCTATGGCCGGGACGAAGGGTTCGTTGACCAGCTGCGACGGGCCATTGTGCAAGCGGTGCAGCTGGCCAACGCCAAACTGGGAAGCGGCCCTGCGCGATTCTTCTTCCACTTGGGCGAAGAAAAGACTGTGGGGGGCAACAGCCGGCGGCTGTTGCCTGACGGGATGATCAGCTGGCTCGGTCCACGCCCGGAAATGGGGCCACCCACGGGCCCCTTCGACCCGGATCTGCCCGTGCTGGCCTTCCGCGGCCCGCGCGGCCAGCTGCAGGCGCTCATCTACAACCACTCGACGCATACGATCGGCGCGCGCCGAGGGAACGTGCGGTCGCCCAGCTTCTACGGGCTGGCCGCGCAAGAGCTGGAACAGCAACTGGGCACCGTGGTCGGCTTCTTGGAAGGCGCCTCCGGCTCGACCCACAACATCACCCGAGTGCCCGTGGCCGAAGCGGTGGAACGGTTCAAGAGGGCGGTGCGCGACGGGCTGGAACGGGCCGAGTGCCATCGGGTTGACCGCCTGGCCGCCATCAAACGACCGTTCACCTTCAAGGTGCGCAGGTTCGACGAAGAGGTCGAGGACGAGAAGGTTGTGCGCTACTGCCGCAAGTACGCCGCCGGCCGCGCCGATGCCTTCATCGAGGTCTTTCGGGAAATGCGCAAGCAGCTCGCGCCGCTTCAGGGTCAGCCGCGCCGGACGTGGCTGCAGGTCATGGCCATCGGCGACGTGGCCATCGCCGGCGTGCCTGCCGAGTACTTCGCGGGGTTGGGATTGGACATCAAGCTACGGTCGCCCTTCCCGTACACCGTGGTCGTCGAGCTAGCCAACGATTGGATCGGCTACCTGCCGGACCGCCAAGCGCACAAACTGGGCGGTTACCAAACGTGGATGGGCCTGCATTCGTATGCCGAAGTGGGGACCGGCGAACAGATGGCCGAGGAGACTGTCGACATGCTCCAAAGGCTGTACCAAGCGCGGAGCCCCGGCGCCGCAGGCACGTAGCGGGGCTGGCCTGAGCCAGCAACAGCACGCCCGGCCTGGCTCTTCCAAGCCGGGCTTTGCCGCCGTCCCAAGGGAAACACGCTCGCCCGGGGGAGCCAGACTGCCGCGCGCCGTCTGCTGCGACTTCCTCGAAACGGCTCACTCTTTGCCTGAACGCCTCTGGCGCGGCGCCAGCGCGATGGATGCCTTCAGCAGGTAGCTGCAAGTGCAACGATCGGTGGCGTCGGGCATGAGCACAAGTCCGCCGGCGGGAATGGCGTTGATCCAGCAGCCCGGGCGGATGCCGCCGTAATTCTGCGTCTGGGCCGGGCCAGTCAGGTCCACGTACCCGAAGGTGGCGGAACGGAAAACGAGCAGGTTGGCCGAGCCGGCCGGAAGACCGCAGCCGTAGGAGCGCTGGAACCGGAAATCGAGTTGCTCGCCGGTCCGTAGATCCCAAGCGCCCGGTTGCATGTAGATCGTCCGCCCGTTGATCACCGGCCGTGTCACGGCATCGGTACGGATGTCCCACAAGCGGCGCCCTGTGCCGGCGTCGAAACCGGCCATGCGCCCGCCGCGTTCGGAGGCCAGCTTGAAGCGCCAGTCCTGGTAGCACATCACCAGCGTTTCATACCGGCTACTGAGGGCCAGCACGGTGCCGAAAATGTCCTCGCTGGACTGCCAAAGCTCCTCACCGTGGCGGGCGTCCAACGTCACCAGCTTGCCGGGAGGGTGCAGGTCGCCCGGGTCCGGCACGCCTCGCCGCTTCTCGCGCTTTCGGTCGCCGAGGGCCAGCGGCCGGTCGATCAAATGGACCCGCCCCCGTCCGATGGCCAAGGCGTTGTGGCGGATGGAATGTTCCGCTTCGTAGGTCCAGCGCAGCTGGCCTGCGGAGATATCCAAAGCCACCAGCGCCACGGATTCGGTGTACTGGGTCCTCATCTCCCCGGGCCTGAACCGGTAGGTAACCAGGTGTTCCGTGTTGGCCAGTGTGCCGAACAGCGTACCGTCGCTCACCGCGATGACGCCCCAGGTGCCTGGGCGGCCGTCCGGCTGAGGCGGGGCGGGATAGCGGGCCAGGAGACGGCCCGTGGCGGTGTCCAGGCGGAGGCATTCGCCGCCTGTGTGCACAAACAGGCCTTCGCGGCTCACGCACCAGTTGCTGCCCGTGCCCGAGGTACCCATCAGGTGTTCGCCGTCGTAGACCGCCTGGATGCCGGGCAGCGGATGGTACCACAGTTTCCTGCCGTTGTAGGCGTCTACGCAGAGCACGCCTTCGATGCCTTGAATGAACAACCGGCCATCGAGCAACAACGGGGCGCGGCCACGGCCGTGACGATTGGGCACCGGGAAAGCCAGGTCGGTGAACCAGAGCATGCCCAGGGGGCCGCGAGCCAGTCGATCGCCCGAGCAGTTGCTGTTGCCCGGGTCGGCGTATTGGTGGGTCCACGTCCCCGCCCCATCCAACGGACCGCGCACGCGTTGCCGCATGGCCCCTGGCTGGCCAATACAAGCGACCCCGCCCCACGGTCGCAGAATCCTGTGTATCTCATCCTCAAGCCCCGCGGGTCGCTCGCTGGCGGCCGACCGGTCCGAGACGACCAGGTTGGCGAAATAGTCCGGAAAGCCGGTACAGGTGGGATCGCCGAGGTGCACGGTCACGCGCACGCCGTAAACGCCGGCGGCGTCCAGTCGCGATCGGGCCGCGGCCACGGCGTCCGGGTCGTCGTCGATCGCGTCGATTCGCAGCTTGCTGCGGCTCGCCAGGGCGTAGGCCAGCCGGCCGTCGCCGCAAGCCAGGTCGACACAATAGCCTTCGGTTACGCCCCCGCGGCGCAAGATTTCCTCGGCCGCCTGTGCGTAGAGTTCCTCCCCCCGGCGCTCGCTCCGGTCCGATCCCGCGTAGATCTCCTGCGGCTCCGCCGGCCCGCCTTCCGCAAAGCACCAGATCGTCCCTCGATCCGTACTGGCAAACAACCGCCCGCCGGCGGCTGCCAGGCCTCGGGGGAGCGAATCGACCGTGGCGGACCAGTCTGAACGACGGGCAGCCAGATCGATCGTACAGAGCCCGTAGCCCTCTTTGCCGGCGCCGGCTGAAACGGCCGTGTCGCCGGCCACGATCAACGCCGCGCCCCCGTAGGGCACTGGACACGACCAGAGTGATTCCAGCCGCCGGGCAGTCACTATCCGGCCGCGCCGGTCCGGAGATTGCTCGCTGCGGATGCGCCCGAAGTGGACCGAACCGCTCTTCCACCAGACCACCCCGTCGGGCAACACCGCCACCAGGTTCGGGGCCAGGCCTGTCAGGGACTTCCACACAGATCCGGTGGTCACGTCGAAGGCCAAGCCGCCGTTGAGGAACAGATCGCCCGCGGCCGTTACCTCCGACCCGCCCCACCTGCCGTTGGCCTGGAGATGGAAGTACTTGAACCGCCCGTCCCGGCGGCGGAAGGCGGCCGGCACGGCCCGGCCGGTGGGCACCAGCAACACATCACCGGCCACGACCAGATACCCCTGGGCCGAAACGCCGCTGTCGGCCTCCGCGCCCCCGTGAGGTTGCCCCATGTGGATTCGGCCGGCCGAATCATTCTGCCAAACCAGCTCACCGCTTTCGGCATCCAACGCATACACAAAGATCCCTTCCGTAGGCCAAATGCCGGCGGCGAAATAGACGAGCCCGTCGGCCACGGCCGGCGCGCCGCGAGCGGGCCAGCGTGAGATGATCCGCCCGTTGCCCAACACCCGACTGGCGTCCGGGCCACCACGACGCTTCCACAAGACTCGCCCGCCGTCTTGGTCCAAACAATAGAGCCAGCCGTCGTCGCTCACCACGAACAGGCGATCTTGCCAAAGGGTCGGCGCAAAACGCACGGGGCCGCTGGTGAAAAACGTCCAGACCGTTCGGCCCGTGCCCGCCTCCAGGGCATACACTTTGTCGTCAGCCGAGCTGCCGAAAAACACTCGCTTCGGCGTCGCCACCACGTGGAAAGCAGCGTCGAAGGGCATCCGCGTGTCCCGCCCAGACCATGCCGGCCGTGGCCCGTGGCGTGCATGATAGACCCAATGGAGCCCCAAGCCCTCAGGCAGCGACTCGGGCACAAACCCGCTACGGCTGGCGTCCCCCCGGTACGTGGGCCAGGCAGCGGCGACGGCCGCCTGCAGCGCACCATCAGGGCACAGCGCAACGACGGCGGCAAGTGTCCACGCCGCGGTCAAAGCGCCCGGCCGGCCGAATCCGCCCCAACCTGCGCAACAGTGTGCACTCCGTAGATCCATTGGTCATGTCTCCTCCGACAGCTGGCAGCCCCTCTCCCCGATCGGACGGCAAGCAGGATTATACCGTGGCTGGCGGGAAATCTCTGTGGCCGCGCCCGTGAGAATCGGGCGGCACAGGTCGCACGCTCGCCACCGGAAAAACCAGGCCGGCCCTGGGCAATTTCCCCGACCCCGAAGATCCCCGTGCCGCGGATCGTAGCCCCTTGCGTCCAGGCGAGACCGGCCGAAGCCGGACAATTCCGAACGGACCACTTGCCGAACCAACCGCATCGCCCGCGTCTCTACTTGGGCCCTGGGTCTTGCCTTCAGCCAGCCAAGGTGTGTATCATAGCGGGGTATCCCTCGGGGATCGGATGGATGCCCGTTGGAAGCCCCATGGGTTGTTCCAACGAGCACGAACCAAAACGCTCCGCCTGAGGCCAGGCTGCTACGGCCCCGGGGATCGCCGGTTCGTGGCGGCCGCACCGCGGCGGCGTGTACCTTCGAGCGGGAGTAACTCAGGGGTAGAGTGCTAGCTTCCCAAGCTGGATGTCGCGGGTTCGAATCCCGTCTCCCGCTCCTTTCTGTGCACCCGAAGGGACCAGCTGGCGGGGAATGGCTCTGGGGGATTGAAAAGACTGGTCTTCACACGGTTTTGGGACGTAGGCAAGGAAGCCGTGTCTGTCGGGTATCCCCGTGTAGCCTGGCTCTCCAGAGCCGAGAAGCCACTGTTTCGCCGATTTGCCCCTCTACCCGTCTCAGGAGAGGCAAGCTGGCTGCTGCCGCCGCGCGCCACAAAACCCGGAAGAACCTCTCACCTGGTCGACCCCAACTCTTCAACTCCCTGGGCTGGGGCTGGCACGACGCTCAGCCCGTTTTTCTTTCCACTCCCGGCTGGATGTCCACATCCAGCGGCTCGAAGCGGCCCGCTTTGAACCGTTCCACGGCGATGGCTCCCATGACGGCGTTGTCGGTGCAAAGCTCCTTGGGGGCGATGTGTAACTGGACGTCCCGGCGTTGCGCCTCTTCGGCCAATCGCTGGCGGAGCCGGGCGTTGGCCGCCACCCCGCCACCCACACAGAGGACCCGCATGCCCGTCTGATCGAGGGCCAAGAAAGCCTTGGCCACCAGGCAGTCGACAACCGCCTCCTGGAAGCTGGCTGCCAGATCAGCCACCTGCTGATCGCTCAGTTTGACCTTCTCGAAATCGGGGCGACCGGGGCCGGCGATCGTGTAACGGACAGCGGTTTTCAGTCCGCTGAAGCTGAAGTCCAACCGCTCGGTGTCTCGGACCAAAGCCCGCGGGAAGCGGTAGGCGGCCGGGTTGCCCCGCTGGGCAGCCCGCTGGATGGACGGCCCACCCGGGTAGGGCAAACCCAGCATGTTGGCCACCTTGTCAAAAGCCTCGCCCGCTGCGTCGTCGATCGTCGCTCCCAGGAGTTCGAATTCCAGCGGGTTGGGGCAGCGGTAGAGGCTGGTATGGCCGCCGCTGACGATCAACCCCACGCAGGGGAACACCTCGCGGCCGCTCGCCAGCCGACAGGCGTAGACATGCGCCTGGAGATGGTTGAAGGTGATCAAAGGGATATCCAGAACGACACACAAGGTCTTGGCGGCCACCAGGCCGACCAGCAGGGAGCCAGCCAGCCCTGGGGTGCTGGCCACGGCCACGGCATCCAGCTGTTCCAAGCCGATGCCCGCCTGCTGGAGCGTCCGGTCGATGATCGGCAGGATGCGCTCCAGATGGGCCCGCGAGGCGATCTCCGGCACTACACCCCCGTAGCGGCGATGCAGATCGTCTTGCGAGGCGACTACGGACCCCAGCACGTGCAACCGGTCGTCCACCACTGCCGCGGCCGTCTCGTCGCAAGTGGTTTCCAGCGTCAACAGCTTCACTTCTGACCGCTCGCTTCCCCTTCTTCTGCCGATGCCGGTTTGTCTTGATCGGCTCCGGCTTCTTTGTCCGTCCCGGCCAATTGACCGCTCAAGTAGTCCACGGCCATTCTCAGATGGGGGTCGACGAAAGGTCGCCGCAGGCCGATCGGTGGCGTTCGGCCTTCTGAGCGGCCGGTTTCCTTTCCCTCTTGTGCCGTTTCGTCCTGCCCCGCTTCCCCTCGCTCCGTCTTTCCTTGTCCGGTCGGTCGGCGCGGCAGCATGTCCCGCAGGCGCTGCTGCTGGAGCACGGCGAACATCTCCCGCTGACTCAGCTGGCGACGAAATCCCTCGTCCGGCTGGACACCCCATTCGGCTTCCTCACCTTCGCCCGGGAAGCGGTGGATCTTGTGCCCGCTGGGGCGCTGGTAGCCGGCCGTCGTCAGTTTCAGTGCCGTTCGGGCGGTGTCGGCGTCCGGGTCATGCTCCAGCTCAATGACGTTCTGCACGGTACCCTTGCCGTACGTCCGTTCGCCGATCACCAGTGCCCGCTTGTGGTCCTGCAGACAGGCGGCCACGATCTCCGCCCCGCTGGCCGTGAAGCGGTTCACCAGCACAGCCATGGGAAACCCTCCGTATGTCCCCTTCTGGTGAGCCTCCCAGCTGCGCGACGGGACATTGCGCCCTTCGGTACTGACAATGCGGCCTTTGGACACAAACATGTCACTCACGGCCACGGCCGAACTCAACAATCCTCCGGGGTTGAAACGCAGGTCGAGAACGAGTGCCCGCATGCCTTCCGTCTGGAGTTCGTCCAGGGCACGGCGCAGCTCGTCGGCTGTGGAACGGCTGAAGGCGGCAATGCGGATATAGCCGATACGCTTTTCCGGATCGAGCATGAACTCCCAGGATTCGTCGGCCCGGCGATGGTTTCCCGTGACCGTATCGATGTGGATGATCTGGCGGGTGATCGTCAACTCCTGCTCCCGCGACTGGCCCGGGCGTACCACGGTGATCCGCACAGTGGAGCCCACAGGCCCTTTGAGTCGCTTGACCGCTTCGTCCAGTCCCATTCCTTCGGTCGACTGGCCGTCGATCCGGGTGATCCAATCCCCGGCCGACACGCCCGCCCGGTAGGCGGGGGTTCCCACCAGCGGGCTGAGTACCATAAGCCGCCCCCGACGCATGCCGATCTCAATCCCGATCCCTCCGAACTGGCTGTCCATGGCCGTCCGAAAGCTCTGCATCTCGCTCGGCCCGATATAGCTGGAGTAAGGATCCAGCTTGGACAGGATACCACGGATGGCTGCCTCGACCAGTTCGCGGCGGCTGACCGGTTTGACGTAATTCCGTTCCACTTGATCGAGCGTGTCGATCAGAAGCCGCATCAGCTCATACTCTTCGTCTCGCTGGGCGGCCGGCTGGGCCGCCGGGGTGGTCACGACCAGAACCGCCGCCATCAGCACGAGCCATGTGATCCCGACACGCTTGAACATGGACGAGCTACGCCCCCTGGTGAACGTTGCGATCTGCCACTGGTGCCCAGACGTGTTTCTCAAGTACAGCACAAGTCGGAGCCTCCGCCGAGAGCCGGTCCCCGGGCACGCCGCCCGTCAGCCAACGGTCGCACTTGCGAGGACCGCGCTAACCTGTTTGCTGGCAACAACTTAACAAAGTATAGGTCGCCCCGCCCGTGCGGGCAACCTGCCGGGAGAGGGTTCGCTTCGTGTGTGCCTCTCAACCGCCTTCGCAGGTCCGTCCACGCTTGTTTCAGCTCAGCGCCCTGTCGTAGTTGAATCGGAACGCCCCATGGGTCGGGGGCAGGCTGCGCAGCTCGGCGGCCGGGTCGTCCGAGCCCACAAGATCCATCGCCAGATGGGCCACCCGGATGCGCGGGTTGTGCGCCGCGCGCAGGTCGAAGGGGTCCACCGGCCGGAAGACCCACAGGTGGCCTTCTCGCCGCCCCCGGATAAGGACTTGGCGGCGGTCGCAGAGCACCCGGCCGCTGAAGGCCCCCTCGGCCAGCTCCACCCGGCTGGTCAACAGGGCCGGCCGTCCCCAGACGACGACCGAACACGGCACAGGACAGTGGGCGGTGAGCTCCTCCAGTTTTCGGCGGTCCGCCTCGATTGACGCCGTCACGCTGCGCAGGCCCAAGCGGCCCAGCTGCTCGGCGGCCAAGCTGTTCAGCACGGCCATCCCCGGACCACCCTCCATACGCACACCCGCCCGGCGGGCCAGGAACCAGCCGCCCCAGCTGTTCACTTCGACCGCCAGGCCGGCCCGCCGACACGCCTCCAGCAGCCGCTGGAGCCCGGGGATGCCGTCCTCGAAAAACACCGCTGGAAGGGCCACCACCAAGCGGCGCTTGCCCACCGCCCGACACGCGGAGGCCAACGTTTCGGCCGTCAAACCTTCCACGATAACGGTCCAATCGCGCAGGTGCCGAGCCAAAGGCCCCAGCTGCTCGGCCGCCACGCGCACGCGATCCACACGGCTGCCCAAGGGCCGTCGGTTCGCCGGATGGGGCTCGCCGCCTGAAAGCAATGGGCGAACCGCTTCGGGTAGTTCCACGGCGGCCAGATCCCGCTCACGCCGGGATGCCCGATGCACCAGCCTGCGCACCCGGTCCACCAGCCGGTTGGCCGCACGGGGAACGAGCAAGAAGTCCGGCGCGTTTGTGGCCAACCGACCCGGTGCGTGGCCCGCGATCGCCTCTTGCCCCAGCCACTCGAGCAGCTGTCCGATCGCCACTGCCTTCTCCGGCCGCCGCACTGCGGTCCTGGGCAGCGACCACTCGTCCACATAACTCCCGCAGGCGCACCGGCAATGGATGCCGCCCCGGTCGACGTCGACGGTCACATCGACGGCCCCTTCCTCGCCAACCGGGACGTCGCGTGATTGGAAATCGAGCAGGCCGGGCAGGCGGCCCGCGGAAGCCAGTCGCCCGGCGCTGCCGGTCAATTCGGTGCGCTGACCGTCCAGGTAACCGGAGGTAAGCTGCCGGCCAGTGTAATGGCCCAGTGCGTCGAGCTCCCGAAGCAACTCCCCACCAGCCCCCTGGTCCAAAGCCCGGCGGTACAAGCCCACGGCCGCGGCGACCCATTGGGCGTTTTTCATCCGCCCCTCGATCTTCAGGGCCGCCACACCCGCCTGCCGCAGCTCGTCCAATCGCGGCGCCGTGGCCAGATCCCGCATGGAAAAGGGCCAATCCGGGCTGTCCCCTTCGCTCGTCCAGGGCACACGGCAGGGACTGGTGCACAACCCCCGGTTGCCGCTTCGCCCGCCCGCCCAACTGGACAGCAGACACCGCCCGGAGACCGAAAAACACAGCGCCCCCTGCGCAAAGACCTCCGTCTGAGTGCCTTCCACCGCCGATGCGGCGCGGATCTCGTCCAACGTCATCTCCCTGGCCAACACCACCCGCGCGATCCCCAACTCGGCGGCCGCTCGGATGTCCGCGCTGTTGGTCATGCAGGTTTGGGTACTGAAATGCAGAGCAATCCCCGGAGCCGCGGCGCGCAGGGCCAACAGCGCTGGGTCTCGCACCAAGACCGCATCCACCCCGCATCGGGCGGCCCAGGCCAGGGTCCGGGCCGCCAAAGGCAACTCGCGCTGAGCCAAGTCTGTGTTCAGCGTCAAATAGGCCTTGGCGCCGCGAGCGTGAACAGCCTGGACGGCCCCTTCCAGCTCCTCCCGGCCAAAATTCCTCGCTTGACGCCGCGCATTCAGAGCCTTCATGCCCAAATAGACGGCGTCCGCCCCGGCCTCCAAGGCCGCCATCAAAGCTGCCATGTCGCCGGCCGGGGCCAATAGCTCGGGCACCTCGGCACGCCGCTGGCCGGCGGTGGTGGTCGCAACCTTGTCCGACAGATTCTCGATCGTCATCTCCCAGCTCCGCGCCGTTCCTCGTGCCGCAAGCGACACATTATATGCGCCGGGCCGGCGCAGGGCAGCCAAGTCAAGGTATCGCTGCGTATGCGGCGACCCAACCGTGACGCGGCATGGCCAGCCCGCAGGTGGGCGAAGGCTCGGCCGCACCCCCGGGAAGCCCGGCGACGGATACTGCCACTCGGGGCGGGTATCACGAGAGGGGCACGAGACCCGCGCAATGGGCAGGCCCAGGAACCTGGGCCGATGAAGAAGGTGAGCGAGTCTCGGAGGACAAGCGTCCCCGCTTGTTCCGTTTGCCCAGATTCAACCACCCAGGCTGCCCCAACAGGCGTGTCCTCATGTTCGGGGCAAGCGAGGACGCTTACCCTACGACTTTTTCCTTGCCCCGCGAGGGGCACCTGCTTGGCAGCGATGAACAAATGGTGGTGGCGGTGTCCGACGTTGCCGCTCTTCTGGGTGGATGTGTGTCTCGATCCAGGCAGGATCAGGCGGCGCCGCAGCTGCTCGATCACAGCTACGGTGTTTCGTCCGCCGTAGCGCCCATGGAGCGGTCGCCTGCTCGGCGCCGGCCGGGCCGGCGGCGTTGACCGCCGCGGGGTGGAGTGATAAAAAGGCTGAGCGGACGGGGCTGGCCTGGTCCAACAGGCTTGGCGAGTGAATGGGGGAGAATACACAGTTTGGAGGAGGGAGGCGCGTGCCGATCAGTGAACGTCGCAAGGAATTGAAGCGTCGCCGGCATCGTCGCAAGAAGCTGGCCCAGTTGGCCAGGAAGTTGGAGAAGGCGACGGTATCGGAGAAAGCGGAGATTGCCGGAAAGGTCCGCAGATTGACGCCGGGGGCGGCATTGGTGATCAAGCGTCTCGGGCTGGATCAGCGGCCCTGAACGGCGGGGCAGAGATGGGCCGCGGGGATCGGCCGCGCAGCCGCGAGGAGGTGGCCGGGCATGTTGCCGCTGTGGCGTGGGGCACTCGGGCCGTTTGCCCGGACATGGCATGGGGGGATACCGTGCGGCATCCGTGTCAGTCCGTGTGGCCGCTGGAGAGCATGAGCGAATGGAGGGCACCCATACCGGTGGCCGATTGGTTGGCGTAGCGCGAGTAGGCCAGCAGGTCGTTGACCAGCTCTTGCATGCGCGTAGCTCCGCCAACCACGTGGGGCATAAAATCTTCGACATCTTCCTGGAACCGATGGTATAGCCCCGAAGCCTGCTGGGCCAATTCGTGGGCGGTTTCGGCCAACCGCTGTTTGGTGTGGCAGGGGTCCAGGTCGTCCTCCCGCGGCTCGCCGTCGGTCAGCTCCATCAGGCCCGAGGTGAGCACGCAGTTGCGGAACCATCGCAGCAGGGTACCACGGCTGATCGTTCCCGTGGGGCGGCCGTCTTTGACGATCACCACGCGGCGAACAGAGACGCGGCAGAGGAATTCGTAGATCATCCGGATGGGGGTTTCCTCTTCGTAGCAGATCACGTTGGGCTTCATCACCTCGCGGATGGGGCGATGCCAGCATTCCAGGGAGACCATAGCGGCCATGACGTCCTTTTCAGACAGGAAGCCGGAAAGCTTGCCTTCTTCGTCCACTACCGGCGTTGAGGTGATGCGCGAGCGGAGGAAGAATTCGGCGGCCTGTCCCACCGACTGATTCTCGCGGAGGCAGACCACCATGGGGGTCATCACATGGAGAGCGGTGATCCCTTCGAACAGATCTCCCAGTTTGTCTGATCCCTGGATATCCACCTTGTTGGAGCTGCTCACCGATTCGTAGCGCACCACCCGGTCACGCCCCGATTGTTTGGCGCACAGCAGGGCCTGGTCGGCCTGGTCCACCAGCTGCTCGGGCGTTTGTGTATCCTCTTGGCGCTCGGCCACGCCGAAGCTGCCTGTGACTCGCAGCTTCTTGTCCCCGACGGGGATAACCAGTTCAGCCAGCTGCGAGCGGACGCGTTCGGCCCAGATGGCCGCGTCGTATTCGCGAGTCTCCGGCAGCATGACGCAGAACTCTTCACCTCCATACCGGCAGACCGTATCG
>DQVB01000064.1 GCA_015661985.1 Planctomycetota bacterium
AGCTTGGTATCGCCCAGCCGCCTTACAAGGAATGGACGTGGAAAGACCTGGGCGTGCGCATCGGTGGTCCGCACATGATCCGGCTGCCGGACGGGCGGTTCGTGGCTGTCGTGCGGCTGTACGATCCGGTGCGCACGAGCGTCTGCTGCTTGGATCCCGAGCAGGGGATGTTGACGGAAGCCCTACGGCTGCCATCGCGCGGTGACACCAGCTACGCCGGTCTGGTCTGGCACGATGGGCTCTTATGGATCAGCTACTATTCGTCGCACGAAGGCAAGACGAGCATCTACCTGGCCAAGGTGCGGTTGCCTGGTAGCCAGTGAGGCGGCCATGAGATGGCCGGCATGACGGCGGAGGCCGCGCCGTATGGGACGGTGTCTCGGTCCAGCCGTGGGCGGGACCGGCGAGTCCGGCTAGCGCGGCGGGATTCACATCTGGTGGCATCCAGGATGCGCGGGCTATTGCGCGTTTTGTCCCGCTCATGACGGACAGGAATGTCCATGCTGTTCTGCCGGTTTGTAACGCTGGCGTTCACTCCGCCGGGAAAAAGCCCCTCAACAGTTCTGCCAACGTCCCATCGTAGACGGCTTCGGCCAAGTGCTCCACACCGTGCTGGTTGCCCCACGAGTAATAGATAACCACCTTGCCTTGGAACTCGCACAGGTCGAAATCGGAGTTATTGATGTTGGCCGCCGTGGCAATGCGCCGGCGCTCCTCACGTGTGAGCGCCGGATTGGCGATCTGTCGATCTTCCGGCGAGTGACGCAGGACCGGGTTCAGCGGGCTCGTTTCCCAATGGATCAGATCGCGGGAACGGACCAGATACGTTTCGTAGATGCGCCCCGGACGGGCCTCCAAATAGAACATGTAGTACGTCCCGTCCAAGAACCGGATCGACGGGCACGCGGAATAGCGCTCTTTCGTGAACACGTGCGGTTCGGGAAGCAGCGTCCAGTGAACCAAATCCTTCGATTCGGCGAACCGGTTGGTGAAAGGGCGTCCGACCACCTCTTTCGGTTTGCCCACTTCGAAGGCCATGACGTACCGATCACCGGCCTTGCAGACGGACGTGTTGTAGATCGCCCAGCCCGGCTGTTTCAAAGCCGTCGCGGACGACCAGTGCTTCAAATCCTTTGACCAGAAAACGTAGATCGTGTCGGTCCCCCAGCCCTTCACACCGTACACGTAGACCGTCTGATCGTCGACGAAGGCGCTGCCCAGGTTGTGTCCGACGGCGAAAGCTGGTGTCGGCTCGCCGGTGGCCACACGGACGAACCGGAAATAGGGCTGGCCCGTCTTGTTCTTGCGGTACCGCGTGCGCACGTACTCGAACCGATAGAGCTGGCCGCGAAAGACGATCGGCGTGGCTTCGACCAGGTCACAATCGATCGTGCCAAGCTTGCGAATGGCTGGTTTGGAGGCGCCCGTTTGGGGCGACGCGGCGGCTGCGATCGATGCGAACAGCACGATGGCCGCACCGAGTAGGCTTCTCCTCACGCGGGAATCGATCACGATCGCGTTCATTCGTTCGTCTCCTGGGCAAACTCCCATGCTTTGACCGGCCGGCCCGGCCGCTGGTGGGAGTAGACACGGATCCAGTCGATTTCGATGGGTTGGCGGGCGCGGCCGGGATCCAGGCGCAGGCGGCTGACGCCGTGTTGCGCCGGTAGCCGTGCGGAGTACTCGTGGAACCGGCCGTCCAGCACGAGCTTGACTCGCGCCCGCCGCTGGCGCGCAAACGACGGTTGCCGGTCGTTGGACCAGTAAAGCCAGGTTTCGTCACCCGCCATGCCGGGGCCGACTGTCTTCATCCGAAATTTCACGGTCACAGGGCCGCGGACCGGTCCGAACCGGCGAGAGACAAGGACCGGACGGTTGCCAGTCGGTTCGATCCGCAGCACGCCTCCGGCCCGCCGGATTCGGCAATCGCTCTGCGCCTGCCACATGCCCACCGGAACATACTTCGGGTTGGGTTTCGGCAAGACGGCGCCCACGTCGCGCAGCCATTTCTCGAGTCGGGCGCGCATTGCGCGGGCTCGGACCGGCATTTGCCGAATCAGATTGGTCGTCTCGCCCATGTCGCGACTCAGGTCGTACAGCTCGTCTTCCTTTTCGTAGAAGCGAATCAGTTTGAGGGGGCCCTGGCGAATGACCGACGACGCCTCCTCGGGTCCGCCATGGGGGAAGTGCCAAAACAGCGACCGGCGCTGCAGCGATGTTGCCCCTTTCAGCAGCGGCACGATGCTGACGCCATCCGGCGCCGTCCCCGGCCGGGGGGGACGCCGGCCGCATCGAGGATAGTCGGGTACAGGTCGGTGCTGATGGCCGGCACATCGCAAACACTGCCCGGCTCGGTCACACCCGGCCAGATGAAGATCGTCGGCTCGCGCAAACCGCCTTTGTACGTGTTGCCCTTTCCGCCGCGAAGCGGCGCGTTGGACGTGATGTGCATGCCGCCGATCCGTTCGAGGGCTCGACCGACGACGCGGCCGCCTTTCAGTGTAATCGGCTTGGTCCGGATCACGTCGTCCCTGGCAGCCGGCTGGTTGCGACGGCGTGGAATGCGCTCCAGGCCGCCGTTGTCTGAGGTGAAGATGACGAGCGTGC
Source organism: Planctomycetota bacterium (assembly GCA_015661985.1). Lineage (GTDB taxonomy): Bacteria > Planctomycetota > Planctomycetia > Pirellulales > Thermoguttaceae > SZUA-1497. The sequence goes on from DQVB01000064.1 coordinate 2,608, forward strand.
GGTGCGCGAGTTGCATCTGGTCGATCGCCTCCATCAGCCGGCCCACATTTTCGTCGAGACTGTGGATCATGGCCGCCACGACGGGGTTGTGCTGCGGCGCCGTCGCGTCGGCCTTGCGGTGGTAGTAATCGAACAACCGCTTCTTGGCCTGCCACGGGCCGTGGATGGCGTAGTGGGGCAAGTAGAGGAAAAAGGGCCGATGGCGGTTGGCCTTGATAAAGCGGATCGCTTCCTCGGTCACGCGATCGGTGATGTACTCGCCCGGCGGGCCGCTGGTGACCGTGCCGGCGCGGAACCCGTACGGCGAGAAGTACGTGCCATCGGGACCGGGATCCGGCGCGCCGTGGAACGAAAACGCAAACCCTTGCCGTTCGGGCCAATGTTCGAGGCGCACCCCCAAATGCCATTTGCCGATATGAGCCGTGGCGTATCCCGCGTGGCGCAGGGCCTCGGCCAACGTGTACTCCGCCGGTTCCAGGTATCGTTTGCTCAACGGATACAGGAACCGTCGCTCCGGCCCGGCGACCTTTTGGTAATGCGGCCCCCGGCCGGGCAATGGCGGAAGATGGCCGGCCGGCGCGGTGATCCCCAGGCGGGCCGGTGCCTTGCCGGTCATGATGCTGGCGCGCGTAGGCGAGCAGATCGGCGCGGCGGCATAGAAGTTGGTGAATCGCATGCCGCGGCGAGCCAGCGCGTCGATGTTCGGCGTTTCGTAGAACTTCGACCCGTTGAAACTGACGTCGGCCCAACCGAGATCGTCGGCCAGGATCAGCACGATGTTAAGGCGTTCGCCCTTTGCCTCGGCGCCGTCCGCCGCGGGGCAGAAAGCGGCCTCGGCGGCCAATATCGGAAGGACGAGCGAGATCGCCCGTCGCCAATAGCCGGACGCAAGCAGTCCTTGTGATCTTCGCAACTCCTGCAGGTCCTTCACAAGTTGCTCCTCGGAAGCGCCCATGGTGACTTTTCCGACGCCGCGATCCAGCCAGGTGCCGCTTGGTGGCACGCGGCAAATTCCCTCACGGCACCGGCTTCAACAGCGCTTTCGGGCTTGAGGACAAGAACGGCGGGATGCCCTGAAGCTGCAGGTAGAAATCCTCCATGGGCCCGGTCGTGGGCCGGCGGAACTGGATGCGCCATACCTTCCCCTGGTGCACCCGGCCGGGCTGACCGACGAACTGCTCCGGCGAGGTGATCGCCGGGCGGCTCCAGACCTGCTTGCCGTCCGGGTCGAAGACCGCCGCGCCGACCGCTTCCTGGCCCTCGCCGAAAATCCGGACGCCGAACTCTTTCGTGTCGGCGGGCACGTAGAAGTAGAAATCGCCTGTGGCACCGATCAGTCGGATTCGCCCGCTTTCGCCGGAAACGCACGCCGGATGCGAGGCCGATACGAGTTGTACCTTGTTGGCACCGCAATCGACAGGCACGCGGTACAAGCCCGTTTCGGAAGCCTCGAAGCAGAGCGTGGCCTCTTGCTGAAACGGCACTCGCCCGAGCCTCAGCCTTTTTCCGCGCGGCGTGACCACGGTCACCTCGATCGGCCGGCCGCTGTACTTGCCCACCTGCAAGGACCGGAGTGTGAATCGGACACGGTCGCTTCGGCGGGCGTAGAGCACAAAGGTCGCCTCGTGGCGGAGGCTGAAAGGCCGCATCTGCAGGCCGGCCGAGCTCC
>DQVB01000192.1 GCA_015661985.1 Planctomycetota bacterium
AGCGGCTCGGGAGTTTATTGCCCAGGCCGCCAAGATCCTGGCCACCGAGAACAAAGCCAACGGCCTGACCATGCGCGGCTTCTCCGTGCTGCCCAAGCTGCCCAGCTACGAAGAGCTCTACGGGCTGCGGGCCGCGGCCATCGCTGTCTATCCGATGTACAAGGGGTTGGCCAAACTGGTGGGCATGACGGTGGTGGGCCGACCGTCCACGTTGGAGGAGGAAATCGATGTGCTCCAAGGGGTTTGGGACCAGTACGACTTCTTCTTCGTCCATTTCAAGTACACCGACAGCCGGGGCGAAGACGGCGACTTCGAGGCCAAGGTCCAGATGATCGAACAGTTCGACGCCGTGGTGCCTCGCGTCGAAGCCCTCAAACCAGCCGTGCTCGTGGTGACCGGGGACCACAGCACGCCGGCCAGGCTGAGAAGCCACAGCTGGCACCCTGTGCCCACGCTCCTGGTGGCCGACTCCTGCCGCCCCGACGCCTGCCAGAGCTTCGGAGAGACGGCCGCGCTGACCGGAGGACTGGGACACTTCGAAGCCAAGTACCTCATGCTCCTGGCCTTGGCCCACGCCGGGAGGCTGGGGAAGTTCGGGGCGTGACAGAACAAGGTGGCCAACAAAAAGCCCGGCATTTCCGAAATGCCCGGCTTTTGCGCCCGTCAATGAACAAGCTATTCTGTCACGGGTCCTGCGAACTGGGGAAACGCCATCATGCATGGTCCGGTTCCGTCCTGCGACGCCGCCGCTCGGGTCGAGGCCGCATGAGCAGAACCAAGTACGAAACCACAAGAACGCTCAGTCCCATGATGCGGTCCCACCGTGGTCGACCGGGCACGGGGACGTCAATGTCGGCCGCTGCCTCACCGGCCACCGAGAGCAGCCGGCCGAGCATCTCCGGCGGGAAACCCTCGAGCAGATAGCGCACACTGCAGTCGGCAAAGGCCACGTTAACGCCTGCATAGCGCCGGGAGACGAAATACCCCCTCTGGAAAACGTGCGCACTGGAAATCCCCCGTTTGCCCCGCGGGTTGATCCCGCGCAGAGCTTCCAGCACGGTCAGGTCACGTGGTTCCATCCAGTGGATGCCCGAATTCTTCACCTCGACCAACAGGATCGTGTTGGAAGGGTGGCGGAACTCCGAAAGCCGCCGCGGTCGCTCGCCCGGCCACGCCGTATCTGAGCCCACCACGGCCACGTAACTGGTCGTCGCTGAGGATTCTCCTGACCGGTCACTCAGACACCGATACAACAACGGCATGGTGGCCCCACCGGCCAGTCGCCGGTTGTTTGGCCCGTTCCACGGCTGGCTGAAGTCATACTGATCGTAAAGAGCTCCCTCCTGAAGGAACGGCAGCAGCAGCACTCGCCAGCTGTGCCGCGGCTTGCCTTCCTCGTCGGCGACATAGGCCGGCGGAAAGCAGCCGTAGTGGTCGTGGTAGTTGTGGAGAGCAACGGCGAGCTGCTTGAGGTTGTTGTTGCACTCGGCCCGTCTGGAGCAAACCCTCGGTGCAGGCGGCACTGTAGCAACCCAGCTCGTAATGCAACAGAGCAATAAAACGGCGATGAGTATGCTCATCACCAACCGCTCGATGGCTTCTTTCGGCGTCTGCGCCGAGCGCACATAGGCGGCTATGCCCAAGAGCACGGAGGCCACGAAGATCCCCCTGATCCCGAAAGCGGCCAGGGCGGACCAGATCACCAGGAAGGCAAGCAACAGCGTCTGCAGGCTGAACCGCATGTCGGTCTCCCGCTTGTCAACTCCCAGGGATCGGCCACGAAAAGCTTAACGCCAAGAGCGATAAATTTCAAACTGCAAGCCGGTGGCTTCGTTGGCCGCACCAGCCGGGTGCGACTTCCCAGCTCATTCTGTCCGCAAACGCTTGCCGGTGGCTCCGGTACCGGCTTCCGGGATGGACAAGCGGATTTCCAACGCGCATTCGGGGCAATGGATCAAGCCTGGGGCGAAGACCCCGCGGTAGCCGCAGCGCGGGCAGGCCAGTTCGATCTGCCAGCGCGCGGGTTGATCGCTGGCCGGCGCCGAAACGAGCCCCGGGGCTGTGCCGCCCAGTTTGTACAAGACGGGCACAGCCAGCGTGGCGGCCGCATCCAGGATGCCCGCCACGCCAGTCATGCGGAAGAGGAGCTCGTCCTCCAGGCCGAAAACGACCATCGTGGAAAGCAATCCGGCCAGTGAGAATATGCACACCACCGCGGCGGGGAAGACCCATCGGACGCGCGGACCGAGCGAGGCGAGGGCCAAGAGACACGAGTGGGCAAAAGAAAAGGCAAACAGCACCAAGACGAACAGCGTCTTGGCCATCGGCTGGCAGTCCCACTGAAGCCAAATGACGAGTTGGGATATGACAAAACCGGCCGCACCGACGGCAAGCCCTGGCCAGGCCAGCCACAAAGCCCGCCTGCGCTCCAGTATCACCGCGCAGGCCAGAGCCGTCATGCTGAAGTAGGCCAAGCTCAGCGTTGTGAACAGGATCCTGACCTGCGTGTCGCCGAAATCACCCGCCACAAAGACATAGATCCCCACCAGCGCGCTGACAGACAGAGCACCGATCA
>DQVB01000709.1 GCA_015661985.1 Planctomycetota bacterium
GGAAGCACGCCGAACCACTGGCGATCCAGGACCAGGACGGCATCTACGTCTTCCCGCGCGGCCAACTGGCGGAAGCTGTCCACCGCCGCCGCGTCCCACTCCGCGGCGGCCGCCTGCGCCCGGTGGGCCACCTGGTCATAGACCGCCCTCACCTCGAAGCGGTCCGCCAAACTCCGCAGGGCCACCCGGTGCCGTTTCTCCCACGCTGGCCCCAGGCCCACCAGACCCACCCGAAGCCGCCTGGGTCTGCCTGCACTCGCGCCGTTCAATCCATCCCTCCACGCTTCCGTCCGAAGTCGCCGGTCGCCCCTGCCCAGTATACCAGATACTAGCGCTCCGGCTCGCCCTTTGCCCGCCCTCGGCGCGGCGCAGTGTTTGACAACCGGGCAATTGCGACCTATCTATTTCAATGGAGGCCGCCACGTATCCCGTTGTGAGGTCTTCGGTCAATCCGAAAGGGCAAACCGATCGCGAGGTCGGGACGCAAAGCCATGGGGCTCGCACAGCCGAGTTCGCCAGGCTGCCGAAATTGATCCAGCCGTCCGCAAGGACCGGCATGTCGGTTTGTGTCCCGTCACTCGCCTTTGTTTTTCTTGGGAGGTTTGCCTGACTGAAGCAAGAACGTCTCACAGAGCTTCCTCGCATCTGCTCCGCCCTGCGGAGAGGTAGGCGCGGATTGCCCCCAGGTCTTCCGGCCGCCGCACCCACCCCAAAGCGCGGGTCTTTGTGAACTGGCGGACCCGCCGCGCCGCACCTTCCGGCTGCCCTGCGGCTTGCCTCCACCGAGGCCTCGGGCAGTTTGCAGCTTGCAGCGGTCCGCAAGCCCACTGGTTCTGTGCCCTTTGCCCTTGAAGCGATCCCGAGCGACGCACCTGCGACAGGTTCCCCCAACCCTTTCTCTCGTCGCGCTTCGCTTGAGACCCACGGCCCGCCCAGCCGTGGGTCTTCTTCTTTTCCCGGGCAGTATCGCCTGGCCTTGGAGTGGCCATCTATGGGGCGGGCAAGGTCTCCCGCTCGGCGAAGCGGGACCTGGGGCCGGGTCCCGTTGCGGGGTGGGCAGCCGGGGTGAGATAGGGTATGGTGCATCGAGCGAGGGCGTCGTGGAGAGAAAGTCTTGCTGCCTCACGATGGGCCCGCGCCGGGCAGATGATTGCAGGAGGATCGGCAATCCGTCCTACTTTGGTTGTGGCGGTGGGTCGCTTCAAGCATTCGGGGGAACAGCCGATGAGAGTCGTGGCGGGCAACGGCAGGTGCCGCGCCGACATATCGCGCCGGCGGTTCTTGGAAATGGGCCTTGGGTCGGCGATCCCCACGGCATTGTCTTGTCGTCTGTTCGCTGGAGGCGTCGAGCGGAGCTTTCGGCTGTGGCTGACGGGCGATCCTCACGTGGGCAACGACATCCGCAGCGGACGCGGACGTCACCCTCGCCAGTCCCTGGGCGACGCCATTCGTCAATCGGAATCCTCGGCCGGCTTCCAGTGGGACATCGCCCTGTGCGTAGGTGATTTCTCGGGCCACCAGGGGATCCCACCGGACAGCGAGGGGCGCGAGCTGGTGGGCCAGTTTGGGGCCATGCAGCGGCACCGGCGAGAACAGTTCTATTGCCTGGCCGGCAACCACGACGCCAGCCCAGAGAACCGGTGGTTTCGCCAATGGATCGATCCTGTCGGCGAGCACACCGAGCGCTCAGGGGTGGACCCACGCCGGCGTCCCTATGCGGTGACGGGGACGTGGGAGCGATACTGGTTCCGCGTGGGCAACCTGTTGGTCGTGATGATGAGTGATCGCAACGACTACGCCCCACCGGTGGGTCGAATCCGGAACGGCCAGGGCGTGGGCGGCCGCCCTCCCGGGGCGGTCACCGTTGAGACGTTCCGCTGGTGGAAGCAACTGGTGGAAGACCATCGCGACGAGGTTATCCTGTCCGCCCACCATCACATGCTCAAGGAGACGACCGCCACCTCCGGCGAGTGGGAAGGGATGCGGCGCGATCCGCAGCGCGGGGCTTGGCGCAGCGGAACCCACGGGTACTTCGTCGAGGACGGCCAGCACAACAAGGGAGCCGGGTACCTGTACTGGCTGGTCGATGAGAGCCGTCGGCCCATTGCAGCCCAGCCTGACGCGCAGGCCTTCGAACGGTATCTGGCGGACCATCCAGGCGCCATTGATCTGTGGATCGGGGGCCATTCGCACATGAAGCCGGATGCCTGCGTGAACGGCCGCACCCATATCGAACGCAAATGGGGCGTGCATTTCATCAACTGCTCGGCGTTGACCAAGTACCACGGCGGGCCAGCCCCCATGAGTCGCCTTCTGAGTTTCGTTGACGGAAGCAATCAGGTTCGGGTGCAATGCTATTTGCACACCGCCGACTTCGCCCCTCAAGGCTGGTACGCGCCGGCCGAGCGGACGCTTCTGTTGAACAAGCCTTTTCGAATGGCATAGCCCGGAGGACGGCCCGAGCCGACCTTTGAATCCCGCTCCGGCCCGTTCGGTGCATAGCGACGGGGAACCGAGTCGAGGGCGTGGCATCACGGCCGTACGAAGCGTAAGATGTGACCAGGCCGGCGGCGGTGGAGCGAAGCCGGCCGAGGCGTTTTTTGAGGGCGAAGCGTCAATGGCGAAGGGGGAGGGGAGTGCGGTTTGCCATTTGCAACGAGACGTTTCAGGATTGGCCGTTGGAGCGGGCTTTCGGGTTGGCATCCGAATGCGGATACGGCGGCGTGGAGATCGCCCCTTTCACGTTGGCCGAAGACGTGCGGAAGATCCCCGCTGGCAAGCGCCGGGAGATCCGCGATCGGGCGGCCGCTGCGGACTTGGAGGTGGTTGGGCTGCATTGGCTTCTGGCCAAGACCAAGGAGCGGTACCATCTGACCACCCCCGAAGTCGAGGTGCGGGCGCGCACGGCAGAGTACTTGGCCGAACTGGCCCGGCTTTGTGCCGAGCTGGGCGGCAGGGTGCTGGTTTTGGGATCACCTCAGCAGCGGAACCTGCTGCCAGGCGTGACGCCCGAGGAGGCCGGCCGGTGCCTGGCCGACGTGCTGGGCCGTCTGTTGCCCGTGCTGGAAGAGACGGGTGTGGTGGTAGGGCTGGAACCCCTGGGGCCCGAGTGGACCGACTTCATGTGCACGGCGGCTGAAGCGGTGGCTGTGGCCGCCATGGTGGATTCGCCCCACGTGCGTCTCCATCTGGACTGCAAATCCATGGCAAGCGAATCGGTGCCGATCCCCGAGTTGATCGGCCGTCACCACCGGCTGCTGGCCCATTTCCACGCCAACGACCCGAACGGCCAAGGCCCGGGGTTCGGGGATCTGGATTTCAAGCCGGTTCTGGGGGCCCTGCTGGGGGTGGGCTATGAGGGTTGGGTCTCCGTGGAGGTGTTCGACTACGGCCCGGGGATCGAGCGGCTGGTACGGCGAAGCATAGATTACCTCCGGGCATGTCTGGCCGAGGTGACCCGTTCGGGTTGAGCCGCTTTTGTGGAAACCGCCAATTTGGCAGGCGGCGGGGCCTTTTCGGCCCCGGACAGGGCCAGGAGGGGCCAGGGCGGCCGCTCCGGGGAGGCCAGTGATGTAAAGGTGAGCAAATGTTTCACTGGGGCCGCCACGGTTTCGCCCGCCCCGGCCCTGGCGGGCAAGGAACGGGGAGTTTTGCAACATCTGTTTGGAAGCCGACTTACGTATCCGGAGCGGGATCGGGCCGGAGGCGTATCGGTCGGATTATGCCGATTAGGCACGCCGATTGCAGGGTACTGGGGAACATCGCGAGGCGACCAGCTTCGCCACCCGGCTGGGGGGTCGGGAGTGGCAACTTGTGCTTAGGCGATACCGGCTCGGGCCTGAGACCGGCTTGGACATGGGTGTCCCAGCGGGCAGCCCGGTGGGCCTGGTTCGCCAGCCCCCTCGTCCGTGGCGAGACGCCCTGGACTTGCTTTGGTACAATAGGGATTGACCGACGGCAGGCGAAGGGCGGCCCGTTGCCCGGTTGGGTGCTGTGTGGCGGGTTTTCCGAACTCTCTTCGCCGACCATCCGTATTCAAGCATGAACAGCACAATCGAGCAGATGCAGCCGCGTGTCGCCCAGGCCGTTCCCAGGCAAGAGTGGTCCGACGAGGACCTCTTGTTGGAGTACCGCAGCTGCGGGGATCGGCGGGCGTTTGAAGAGCTTGTGCACCGGTACGAGCACGAGCTGTACAACTATTTGCGCCGTTTCCTGGGCGACGCCGAGTTGGCCGAGGATGCCTTTCAGGCGACGTTCCTCCAGGTCTATTTGAAGTGCGACCGATTCGAGGCGGGTCGCCGGGTTCGGCCTTGGCTGTACACGGTAGCCACCAACCAGGCGATCGACGCGCAGCGGCGGAACCGGCGTCACCGGATGATCAGCTTGGATGGCCGTCCGCGCGGGTCGGGCGACGGGGAGGATGCCCCGGCCTTGGTGGATTTGATCGACGGGAGCGAGCCGGACCCGTTCGAGCGGCTGGAGTCGGCCGAGCGGGGCGAGGAGGTTCGCCGGGCGGTGGAGGAACTGCCCGAGCCGTTGCGGCAGGTGCTCCTGTTGGTCTATTACCAGGGCATGAAATACCGCGAAGCGGCTGAGGTGTTGGACATCCCGGTCGGAACAGTGAAGAGCCGGTTACATTCTGCCATCCGCAAACTGAACCACGCGCTGAACTCCACCGAAGTTCCCCAACATGGCTGAGTCGGTTCGAGAGCAATTGCTTGGGTACCTGCTCGGAGCCCTGGAGGAGTCCGAGCAATGCGAAGTGGCAGAACGGTTGGCGCGGGACCCGGAGCTGCGGAAGGAATTGGCTCTGGTCCGATTGCAGCTGGCTCCGCTGGATCACACGTCTGGGACTTACGAAGCGCCTTTCGGATTGGCTGCCCGAACCTGCCAATTGGTTTTCGAGGCGGAAACGCCGGCCGAGGCGGCGCAACCGATGCCGACCCCCGCGGCGCCCATGGACCCGGAGGTGCCTGCGACGGCGGCTGCTTCGAGCAGCTGGAGGCTGGCCGACTTGGGTGTGGCAGCCGGCATCCTCGCTGCCGCCGTGCTTCTGATTTTCCCCGCTTTGGCCAACAGCCGGTTCAATGCGCAGGTGTTGGAGTGTCAGAATCGGCTTCGCCAATTGGGGTTGGCGCTGAGCCAATACAGCGTTGATCACGGTGGCTACTTCCCCGCCATCCCGCTTGACGGGGCTTTGGCTTTCGCCGGCAGCTATGCCCCGACGCTTCGCCAAGCCGGCTATGTGCAGGATGACAGCTTGTTCTTTTGCCCGGGCTCACCGGCGGCCTCAGAGGAGCAGCAACGTGTGCCGTCGCTGGACGAACTCCTGGCGTCCCGGTCACCTCGCCAGCTGCAGCAGCTGCGCAGCCATGTGGGTGGCGACTACGGCTATTCCATGGGCTATTGGCACGACGGCTGCTACTGCGCCACGCGCAACCTCCGCCGACCCTACTTTGTGATCATGGCCGATATGCCGGCCGGCGGGCTACCCGACCTGCGCAGCCTGAACCACGGCTGCCGCGGGCAAAACGTCCTGTTCGAAGACGGGCACGTCAAGTTCCTGACCACGCCGTGTCTGGCCGGTTCCGGCGACAACTTTTACTTGAACGATCTCGGCCAGGTGGCCGCGGGCCAGCATCGCAACGACGCGGTGGTCGGACCCAGCATGGCGATGCCCGTGCGATTGGCCGTCCCCTCTCCACCGCTGCCCTGTATCCCGCATTAGTCGACGCAGCCCCACGCGGACGAGTGCCCCTCCGGACAGGCAACCTCAAGCGGCCATCTTTACTGGCTCCAACTCCTGGAACAGATTCACCGTCCGCAGCATCCGCCCCTCGGCATCGTAGAACTGGACAATGCCCACCTGCACAAGCCACATGGCCATCAGGCCGGCCAGGCGATAGGTGCGTGCGACATACTTGCCGCTGTCCAGGAGGAGCGTTTCCTCCAAGTCCCCCAGGCCGCGGAGGCCTGCTCCAAGTTCCGCAAACGTGCGGACCACCAAATCCCTGACTTCGTAGGGGTGAGGTTCCATCCTCATCCTCGCAACCTCCTTGTTGCTTAGATCGGCATGGCCGGGACGGGGATCAAGCGGGAAATGTACCTTCCGGCCGGTTGCCCGGGAAGGCCAGTTGTCCGGTCAGCGGGTGGGCGCGGGATCATGTTTGTGTAGATTGCCCAGCTTTGCTGCGCGTCGCAAGTTGCCGGAGCCCGATGGCTCGACGGGGGCGACTGCAGGTGGCTGGCCAGCCCCTGCGCCCGGCGCGGGGCGACGGGAAAGCCAGCCGGAACGGGGCTCAGGTGTTTGCGGCCGGGCGTCTTGGTGGTTGAGCGGGCCGGTGGCAGGGCGTATAAAGGGGCGAGAAGGTGTGGGAAGGGGGGCGGCTGCGGCCATCGAGCCTATCCCAGGATGAAAGGGGGGGACCTTCGGTCGCCCGTCGTGGCACGGTCGGCAGACCGGGCCCGGCGTATTTGGGGATGGGTTGTCAGGGGGAAGTGGCAGCGGGCAGCCTTGGTGGATCCTCAGCAGGCCGGGCCAGGGGGCGGTTCCGGCCACAGCGGAGTCCTTTGGATGGGAAGCAATCGGGAGATCTTGGAAAACCTCTTCCGCACCGGTGGCATCGATCTGGTGCGCGGGCCGATTTTCGACCAATCCCCGGCTCCGCTGCCGGACGACTTGGGCTTTTCGAAGGTCGAGGGCATGCTGTTGGGGCTGGTGATCGGGGAGACTCTGGGGATGACCACCGAAGGCTGGACGCCGGAGAAGCGCCGCACGACCTACGGTGAGATCCGAGACTACTTGCCTCCCCCTCACGGTGAGGAGCCCATTGCGCTGACCTCCGACGACCTCCAGCTCGCCTTTTGCACCGTGGAACAGATGCTGGTGGACGGGGCCTTTCGGCCGGAGCGGGTGGCGGATCACTTCCTGCACCGGCACATCTTCGGACGGGGGTTTACCGTGCGTCGCTTTCTGGCCAATCGCCGGTCCGGGCTGCCGTGGTACCAGTGCGGCCCGAAGTCGTCGCGAAACGGTGCGCTGGTGCGGATTGCGGCCATGGTGATTCCGCATTTGAAGAACCCCACTAGCGAGTTGTGGGTGGACACGGCCCTGTCGGCGATGATCACGCACAACGACGCCGCCTCGACCGCTTCCTGCTTGGCCTTGGTCCACATCCTCTGGTCGCTGTTCGGCATGGACGAGGCTCCGGATCCTCCCTGGTGGCTGGAGCGGTACGTGAGCGTCGCCCGCCAGCTGGAAGGGGAAACCAAGTATCGCGTGCGGTCGGGCAAGTTCGTGGACTACGAGGGGCCGGTGTGGCGCTTTGTGGAGCAACGGGTGTGGGAGGCTTACGGAAACGGCCTGACCGTGTTGCAGGCGTGCAGCCAATGGCATTCGGGGGCGGAGCTCATCGAGACGGTTCCGTCGTTGATCTACATCCTCATGTGTCATGGGGCCCAATCGGAGGAGGCCGTCGTGCGGGCCGTCAACGATACAGAGGACAACGACACGATCGCCGCCATGGTCGGCGCGGCAATGGGGGCGTTGTATGGAACCGGCTGTTTCCCGGCCCATTGGGTCAAGAACCTTCCGCAGCACCCGACACACCAGGAAGGCGAAACGGTGTTTGGTCTGCTGGCATCGGTGCGCAAAATGTGGTGGGAGTAACGATGGGAGCAACGGATGAACGACTCTTCGATGTCCAGACGGCAGTGGTTGGCCTCGGCCGCGGCGGGTGTCGGCACGCTGGTGTTGGGCCGTGCCGCCCGGGGCTCGGTGTCCGCCCCCATGCAGATCGACGAACCGTTCCACGGTGCCGTACTCAACCGGCGCCACGGGCGGGTTGTGGAAGGCGGATTGGAGATTACCGTGCGAGGCCAAGCCCCCTTGGGGGATCGCGTGACGGTCAACGGCCAGCCGACTCGCCGGGAAGGCACCCGGTTCGCCGCCCAGGTCGTCTTGCCCCAGACGGAAACGGACATCGTGGCCGTCTCCGACGGGCGCTTCGGCCGCCGCGAGCACCGCATCCGGGTCCTCTGGGATCGGTACTCCGAGCCGCGGTACCGCTTTTCCATCGATGACAACAGCTTCTTCCTCCGCGACATTGCAGGGAAGAAGTACGATTCGCTCTTCGATTGCTTCTACCTGAAGATCCTCCGCGACCTGCACGCACGCTACGGCGCTCGGTTCGTACTGAACATCTACTACACCACGGGCGACGACTTCAACCTGACCCAGTTTCCCGACCGGTATCGGGGCGAGTGGGAAGACAACGCGGACTGGCTGAAACTGGCCTTCCACGCTTACGCCAACGAACCGGCTCGGCCCTACCAGTATGCCTCGCCGTCGAAGCTGATCGCCGATCTGGACCTGGTGGCCGAACAAATCCTTCGTTTCGCCGGTCCGGAAGTCTACACGCCGCCCACGGTGATCCACTGGGGCATGGTCCAACCGGCGTCGCTGCCCGCGTTGGCCGAGCGGGGTGTGCGTACCCTGAGCGGCTATTTCCGCCAACGGGGTGGGGTGTGGGACGTGAACTATCTGTTGGACGAAGTGCGCAGCGAATACCTTTCGCGCCACGACGCCCTCAAAGACTTCCCCTCAGGGATTGTCTTCTCCCGCGTGGACATCGTCTGCAACAATACTCCATTGGATCAAATCATCCCCACCTTGGCGCCGCTGGCCGAGGACCCCAATCAGGCGGAAATCATGGATCTGTTCACCCACGAACAATACTTCTGGCCTTTCTATCCCAACTACGTGCCCGACCACGCCGAGCGGTTGGACCGTGCCATCCGCTGGGTCACCGAACGCGGCTACAAGCCGGTCTTCTTCCACGAAGGTCTGCTGGGCGGGCGCCTGTAGCAGCCCGCTCGGCACAGCCAAGCCACGGGGCGAAACACGCTGGCACAGGGATCGGCTGAGTCGAGGAAAACCCCGTTGTGGGTCAGTCTCTGACCGGTTCCCGTCCACTGACTCGGACCGAAGGTCTCTCGCATTACCGCGGTGTCCCCTTATTGGCCGCAGACGACCGGCCTGGAGCCTCTCGGTCGCTGCTGTGGCACTTCCCGTAGCTTCGCTCTCCAGAGCCGAGAATCCACTGTTTCGTCGATTCCTCCCGGTACCCGGCTCAGGAGAGCCAGGCTACTGCGCTCGCCTCGCCATGGCTTGGGTCGCCCGCTTCGTCGGGCGGCTCCGCGGCCATGGCACGCGCCGTTTGGCACCATAATGGCCGCGCGTCTTCTGCCGGGAGCAGGGGCGCGATTCTTTTTTTGGCTCGACTCGCGCTTCAGATCCTGCCGAGGAAAAGGAGTATGGGGGAGGTAATGTTTGTCCGGGGGGAGTTGGATGCAGCGACTGGAGGGGTCGCATGGGTCGGAAGGGTGACAGGCGGATCGAGGCAGGCACCGTGGCGCCGCGGAAGGGGACGAAGGGGCAGCATGGCGGACCGCTGGCCTGGACTACTCCCCTTCTGGCCGTCTGGCTTCTGGTGGGATTGGTGACTTTGTCAGGCTGCCGGACTTCCCTGCCCGAGTGGTGGCGGAACGGTTTGAAAGTGGGTCCTGATTACAGGCGCCCGCCGGCGCCGGTGGCTGAGGAGTGGATGGATGCCAACGACCCGAACGTCAAACCGCAGGGTACTGACTACAGCTATTGGTGGTCCGTTTTTGGCGACCCCATTCTCAACGACCTGGTGTACGAGGCCTATCAGCAGAATTTGCCGTTGAAGATCGCTGGCCTTCGGGTGCTCGAGGCCCGGGCGCAGCTCGGTGTGGCCGCAGGCAATCTGTTTCCCCAACAGCAGCAGTTTGGTGGGACGTACACGCGCACCAAGATCAGTACCAGCTTTTTCCCGGTCACCGCACCCTTTCCGATTCTGGACTATTTTGACACATGGCGATTCGGGCTGGACGCGGCCTGGGAGTTGGACTTCTGGGGTCGATTCCGTCGCGCGATCGAGTCGGCGCAGGCAAATCTGGACGCTCAGATCGAGAACTACGACGATGCGTTGGTCATTTTGCAGGCCGAGGTGGCCGCCAATTACATCCAGCTGCGCTCGCTCGAGGAGCGGCTCGAACTGGCTCGCAAGAACGTCGAGCTGCAGCAGGAAACGCTGAGAATCATCGAGACTCGTTTCAAAATCGGGGTGGTCAACGAATTGGACGTGCAGCAGGCGCGGGCCAACTTGGCCGCTACCGAGGCGTTGATTCCCACTTTGCAGATCGAGCATCGCCGGGTGCAGAACCGGCTGTGTACACTCCTGGGTCTGCCGCCGCAGGATCTGCGCCGGCGGCTGGCGGGGCCAGGGAAGGTACCGCCCGTGCCGCCCGAGGTGGTGGTCGGGGTCCCCGCCGATCTGTTGCGACGGAGGCCCGACGTGCGGAGCGCCGAGCGCCAGGCGGCGGCCCAGTGCGCCCGGATCGGGGTCGCCGAGGCGGACCTGTATCCCCAGTTCTCCATCTCCGGCACGCTCGGGCGTGAAGCCCGTCATTTCTCCCAGCTATGGGATCTCGGCAGCTTCACCGGGTCGATCACCCCTGGGTTCCGCTGGAACGTGCTCAACTATGGCCGCATCCTGAACAACGTGGATGCTGAGGAAGCCCGCTTCCAACAAGCGGTGATCCAATACCAGGAGACCGTGCTGCGGGCAGCCGAAGAGGTGGAGAACGCCATCGTGGCTTTCCTTCGTGAACAGGTGCGTGCCAAGTCACTGGAAGAAGGCGTACGGGCCACGGAACGTTCGGTCCAGCTTTCCGTGCGGCAGTACGAACAGGGGTTTGTTGATTACCAGCGTGTACTCGATTCACAACGGGCCCTGGTACTCCTGCAAGACAACTTGGCGGAAAGCCGTGGCCGAGTGGCCTTGAACCTGATTGCCCTCTACAAAGCCTTGGGTGGCGGATGGCGGATGCGGTACTTCGATCAGCCCCAGCCGACCAGGGGGCCAGAGGCAGGGGAGAGTCCTCCACCAGCGGGTCCCCAGCCGGTGGAAAGGCTGCCGGCGCCAGTGACGGTGCCCGAACCGCCGGGCGCTGCCGTACCGACACCGGGCTCGAAGCAGCCCAGTGGGCCGTGAGGCTCGAAGCGACGTGGCGATCGGTCCAGGCCACCGGAGTTTGGGCGTCGGGCAAAACGGGAAGGCGATGCGCGAGACGGCACCATGGCGAGACGAACGGGCCACCCGCAGCAGCGTACCGTTTTCGCTACCCGCGCGGACGCTCCCACCCGTTGATCCGGCGTCTGGAGCCAGGATGTCTTCGCCAAGGAGAAGCAAGATGACCGATCCGTGGCTTGGTCGCCTGTTCGGTGTGGCCCTGCTGACGGCCGCCGGCCTGCCGCTGGCAGCGGCCGGCGACGGCGATGCCCATGCGGGCTCGAAGACATCGGCCGCCCTGGCAGCCGGCCCTTGTTGTGCCGCGCTGGCTTTCCCGGGCTGTGGTCGGTGGTGTCCGGACGACTACGACTCAAAGCCTCTGCCATACTTCTGCCTCCCGCCGCTGTGTGGCCACTGCGACGACTATCGCCCCAAGCCGCTGCCGTGCTTTTCTCTCCCGGGGACGTGCGGCTCGTGCGACGATTACCGCTCCAAGCCCTGTCCTCACGTCGCTTGGCCCTCCTGCTTCCCGGCGTGGTATCGCTGCCCAGCGCCAAGCTGTGCCGGCGGGCAGCCGTGGTAGAGGGCGACGGGCGACCCCGGCGCCGCTCTGGCGTACTGTTCTTCGCGGCGTAAGAGGGGACGAGTTACTGGTTTCTGGAAGCCGCCAGGGCGAGTCCGCATGCTGTACAGGGCCCGGCGATCGCGATATGCTCGGTGACTGAACGCTCGGTCCCCGGTCCCAGCTGGCCGCCGCGGGCCGTGCGGCTTGCTCGGGTCATGGTATTGGATGGGATGCGAGGCGAAGCGATGCGAAAGGCTGCGACAGAACCAGTAGCTACCGGCTCTGTGCCGGGCCAAAGGGGCTCCACGGTTGCGGACGACTCCGGCGCGTCGGTCGGGGTATCGCGCCGGGGACCGAAGTCCTCTGGCAGGCCTGAGGGAAGGAAGACGCGACGTGAGTTTCTCCTCGGCGCCGGCGCAGCGTGGGTGGGATTGGCGGGGAGTGGAACGGGGGCCGTGGGCAGTGTCCGGCCGGCCCGGGCGGCGGTGCCGCGGTGGCGCGGGTTCAACCTGTTGAATTTCTTCCAAGCCTTCAGCCGGGACGAGCGCAGCGACGGCATGGTTCGGGAAGACGATCTCCGCTGGGTCC
>DQVB01000030.1 GCA_015661985.1 Planctomycetota bacterium
AGAACCCGCCGGATGCCGGCTACGAGCCGGCCGGCACGACGTCGACCTACGCAGCCCCGGAGCCGATGGACGTGTTCGAGCTGGCCCAGCGGCTGGTGACCGTGTTGCCGGACGGCTACGAGCTGGGCCAGATCCGGGCCGAGCAGCCGAGCACGACCTACGGCGAGTTCAAGCGCGAGATCCTGGCCGAGGCCTTCGCCGCCATCGTGATGCCGTACAACGTCGGGGCCCACGACTCCAGCGAGTTCAACTATGCCAGCGGGAAACTCGACCGCCTGACCTATTCCCGGGCGATCCGAATCGAGCAATCGGACTGGGAAATCGACTGCCTCCAGCGGGTGTTCTGGGCGTGGTACGACGAGGCGGCCCTGATCCCCGGCTACTTGCCCGAGGGCCTGCCGCCGGCGGCCGAATGGATCGTCACCTGGTACTGGGACGGCTTGGAGGACATCGACCCGGAGAAGGCGGCCAAGTCGGCGCAGGTTCGGCTTCGCAGCGGCCAGACATCTTATCCGGCCCTCTACGCCCCAGCAGGACTGGACCACGAAACAGAGATGAGCAAACAGGCCGCCGCGTTGGGAATGAGCCTGGAAGAGTACCGCCGGCGCCTGGCCGACAGCCTGCTGGGGCCGACCGGTTCGACCGAGTCGCGGAGCCAGTCGGATGCCGTTACCGAAACCGCGTAAGAACGAGACGCACAAGGCCTTTCGCAGCCGGTGCATGGCCGATCCGGTGATGACGGAAGAGTATCCGGACCAGGACCAGCGCCTGGCTATCTGCGAAAAGCAGTGGCACCAGCGCGTGAAGGCCTCTTCGGCTCCCGCGCATCTTTACCTGGAAGCGGGCGGCGGTGTGGAGATCGGGGCGGTCGAAGGCGACGGCGAAAAGAAGCTCCGCCGCTTTGCAGGCACCGCGTACACGGGCGGCGTGATGCGGCCCAGCCGGTTCTTTACCCCGGTCGTGGTCGATCTGGCCGGCGTGAAGGTCAAGCCGGGAGCGCGACCCATCCTGAAGGAGCACGATCCGGCGCAGATCGTCGGCCACACCGAAGAGGTCAAGGTGACCGACAGATCGATCTCCGTCTCCGGCGTGATTTCAGGCGTCGGGGAGGCCGCCCGGGAGGTCGTCCAGACCAGCGCGAACGGGTTCCCCTGGAAGCTCTCGCTGGGCGCATCGGTCGACAAGATGGTCCGCGTCGACGAAGGGGAGAAGGTGGAGGTCAACGGCCAGACGTTCAGCGGGCCCCTGCTGGTAGCCCGCAGAACAACTCTGGGCGAGATCAGTTTCGTAGCATTGGCCGCCGACGACCGGACGTCGGCCAAAGTGGCGGCTTCGGCCATGCAGGCAGAAATCGAGGTGATTGCCATGACGTTGGACGATTGGCTTAGGGCCAAGGGGTTCGATCCCGAGAATCTTACCGACAAGCAGAAGGAAAGCCTTCAGGCCATGTACGAGGCCGAGAAGGCAAGCCGCAAGGGCCCGCCGGGCGACCCTCAAGGCGACGTGAAGGCCGCTGCCGGTGATCGGGCCGCCGGTGCGGCCCAGGGCGGAGACGCCTGACTGTCCGATCCGCTTGAGCAGCTTCGGGCCAGGCATGCGGGCGAGATCGAGCGGCTGAGCGCTTTGGACAAGATCTGCGCCGGCCACCCGGAGATCCACGTCAAGGCCGTGCGCGAAGGGTGGAGCAAGGAACGCGCGGAGCTGGAGGTCCTGCGTGCCTCGCGACCTCGGGGTCCGGCCATCCACTCCGAGAACGGCACCGAGCGCTCTGCCGAAAGCATCGAGGCCGCGCTGTGTCTTTCGGCCGGCATGGATGAAAAGTGGCTCGCGGGTCACTACGACGAGCGGACCATGAACGCTGCGCTGTCGCGGCGGATGCGGGACACCACGATCCACGTCGTGATGGATTCGGTGATCCACGCGGCCGGACGCCACTATGGCGGAAGCCGGAAATCAAACGAGTTCATCCGGGCGGCCTTGGACGCAGAGCGGACGCTTCGGGCTTCAAGTGGCTTCTCCACGATGAGCCTCTCGGGAATCCTGTCGAACGTGGCCAACAAGGCGATGATCGCGGCCTACGAGGCGATCGAGACCGTCCATTCGGCCATCGCGGCCTACCGAAGCCACAGCGACTTCAAGGTCTACACCCGCTACCGGCTCGATGCCAGAGGGGCGTTCCAAAAGGTGGGACCGGACGGGGAATTGAAGCACGTCGGGCTGAGCGAGGCGAGCTACACCAACCAGCTCGACACCTGGGGCGCGATCATCGCGCTGACGCGGCAGATGATGATCAACGACGACCTCGGGGCGTTCCTGGAGATCCCCACGTTCCTGGGCCGCATGTCGGCCATCGCGGTCGAGGAAGAGGTGTTCAAGCTCCTTCTGAGCAACCCGAACAACTTCTTCTCCGCCGGCAACAACAATCTCCTGACTGGTGCCGGCTCGGCGCTTAGCATCGACGCACTGGGAGATGCCGAGAAGCTGTTCATCAACCAGGTGGACAGCAACGGAAAGCCGATCCTGGTCACCCCGCGGGTCCTCTTGGTCGGGGCGCCGCTTAAGACCCTGGCCGACGATCTGTGGAACGAAACCCAGGTGATGGTCACGACCACGGCGGACAAGCGTCGATTCGCCACCAACCCGCACAAGGGCAAGTACCGCCCGTTCGTCTCGCCGTACCTGAACAACACGGCGATTACCGACCGCAACGGCGAGCAGATCAGCGGCCAGAGCGACACGCAGTGGTACCTGTTCGCCGATGCGAACATCCGGGCCGCGATGGCCGTGGCGACCCTGAACGGCCGTCGCATCCCGACCATCGAGTCCGACGACGCGTCGTTCGACGTTCTGGGCATGCAGTGGCGGGCCTACCACGACTTCGGCGTGGGAATGGAAGACCCGGTCGCCGCCGTGAAATCGGCCGGCGCGTAGTAGCCGGTAGTTCCACAACACGAGTGCAACCCTTTCGAGGATCAGAACGATGGCACAAGCGACCTTTCGGCACGGCAACCCGCTGATG